>NZ_JBHXBG010000040.1:0-34277 GCF_042726755.1 Promicromonospora sp. NPDC060271
ATTCAGAGCGAAGAAACCTAGACCTCGAAGGGGAGCAGGTCGGCTGCCGCGGCCGGGTTAGAGGATTCTCATCCGAATCGGAGGGCTTCGGCGGGTACCGGCTGCGAGGATTGCCGGGTGAACACGCACCTCGACCTGCTGACCGGTGACGCCGCCGCGGGGCTCCTCGATGCCGCCGTGGCCACGGCCGGGGGTGAGCTCGTGGACTGGCGGGTGCGCCAGGTGGACCATCGTCCCGGCTCGACGACCACCGTCGCCTACCGGGCGACGGTGCGCTGGGACGGCGTGGAGCGGTCCGAGACGCTCGGCGCGAGCGTCGGCCGCTCCCGCGACGGCAGCAAGCCCGGCGTGGTCACGCTGTCCGACGGCGACGCGACGGTCGCCGTGTGGCGCTTCCCCGGCGACCCGGCGCTGCCCGCCCTGCCCCGTGCCTTCAGCACGGCCGCCGTCGAGGAGCTGCTGGCCGGCCTCGGCGTGAGCCCGGAGGCCCGCGCCGACCCCGTGCTCAAGGTCCGGGCCTACCGCCCGACGCGGCGTGCGGTGATCGAGGCGACGGCCGCGTCGTCCCGGGTGTTCCTCAAGGTGCTGCGGCCCCGCAAGGTCGCCGACCTGCACAGGCGGCACGAGCTCCTGTCGCGGGCCGGCCTTCCGGTCCCGCGCCCCCTCGGCTGGTCGGACGACGGGCTCCTCGTGCTGTCCCCGCTGCGCGGCACCGAGATGCGCGCCGCAGTGCGCGACGGCGGGCGCATCCCGTCCCCGCTCGAGGTGCTCGACCTGCTCGACCGGCTGCCCGCCGAGGTCCGGGACCTGCCCCGGCGCGCCGCGTGGAGCGACTCCGCCGAGCACTACGCGCGGGTCATCGGCGCGGCGCTGCCCGCGGAGGCGGGCCGGGCCGCCGACCTGGCAGGCGCCGTCCGGACGCGCCTCGCGGAGCGCGGGACCGGCGCGGACCCGACGCACGGCGACCTCTACGAGGCCCAGATCATGCTCACCGACGGCCGGATCACCGGCCTGCTCGACGTCGACTCCGCGGGTCCTGGGCACCGCGCCGACGATCTCGCGTGCCTCGTCGCGCACCTCGACGTGCTGTCCCTCGTGCACGGGAAGGATCCGGCGCAGGTCACGCTGGCGGCTCGGATGCGCAAGCTCGCCGCGGACTACGCCGCCGGGTTCGTCGCGGCCCCGGGCGGCCGGGGCGCCGACCGGAGCGACCTCGCCGCCCGCGTCGCCGGGGTGCTGCTCTCGCTGGCCACCGGCCCGCACCGCGTGCAGGAGCGCGGGTGGCAGGCGGCGACCTCGCGCCGGCTGGACGTCGTGGCCGCCTGGCTCGACGGGTCCAGGCTCGCGTCGTCCGGCGTGGGTCGCGCATGAGCCTGCGCCGGCCGACGGTACGGGCCAAGGTCGTGACCACGGTGGTGGCCGTGACCGCCATCGGGCTGCTCGCGACCGGCCTGCTGACCCACGCCATCCAGACCCAGCAGATCATGGAGGGCATCTCCAAGGACTTCGACCAGGAGATCGAGGAGCTGCAGAAGCTCGCGGAGAGCGGTGCGGACCCGGAGACGGGCGAGAAGTTCCGCGGCGCGGGCCGGCTCATGAGCGTCGCCATGGAGCAGAACGTCCCGGGCAACTACGAGATCTTCGTGGCCTACCTGGACGGCAGGTACGAGCAGTCCAACCCGCCGGCGAGGGGGCGGGTGGTCGCGGAGAACGCGGTGGTCCAGGACGTCGTCGACGGTCTGACGCCGCAGTCGAGCACGACGGTCCAGCGCGAGATCGACACGGAGATCGGCCGGGTGTGGTTCGTCGTCGTCCCGGTGACCGCGCCCGACCGCCAGGAGGTGGGCGCGTACGTCATGGCCTCCGCGCTGGACGAGGCGCTCGAGGCGGAGAACGCCGTCATGCGCACCTACGCGATCGTCTGCTGCGTGGCGCTGGTGCTGCTGGGGCTGTTCGCGTGGCTGGTGGTGAGCCGCCTGCTGCGCCCGCTCCGGCAGCTGAGCTCCACCGCCACCCGGGTCACCGAGACCGACCTGTCCCAGCGGGTTCCCGTGGCCACCGAGGACGACCTCGGCGAGCTCGCGGGCGCGTTCAACACGATGCTCGACCGGCTGTCCACGGCCATCGAGACGCAGCGCCAGTTCCTGGACGACGCCGGGCACGAGCTCCGCACCCCGCTGACCGTCCTGCGCGGCCACCTGGAGGTGCTCGACCCGGACGATCCGGCGGACGTGCGCGAGACGCGGGACCTCCTGCTCGACGAGACGTCCCGGATGGGCCAGATCGTCGAGGAGCTGGTGCTGCTCGCCAAGGCGGAGCGGGCCGACTTCGTGTCGACGGCCTCGGTCGACCTCGGCCGGTTCACCGACGACGTGCACGACAAGGCCCGCGCGCTGGGCGCGCGCCGGTGGGTCGTGGACGCCCGGGCCGACGCCGAGGTGGTCGCCGACCTGCACCGGCTCACGCAGGCGGTGCTGCAGCTCGCGGACAACGCGGTGAAGTTCACCGGGCCGGACGACGAGGTGGGCATCGGCACGCAGGTGTTCGACGGCCCCCAGGGCCGTCAGGTGCGGCTCTGGGTGCGGGACACCGGACCGGGCGTGCCACCCGAGGAGGCGGAGCGCATCTTCGACCGGTTCGCGCGGGGCAGCACGACAGGCGGGGCGCCGGGTTCGGGTCTCGGCCTCGCCATCGTGCGGGCCATCGCACAGGGGCACGGCGGGGACGTGGCCGTCGAACGGTCGGACGGCGGCGGGGCGCGCTTCGTGATGACCTGGCCGGCCGACGGTGCCGCACCGTCGGGCACGCAGGCGGGCGGCAGGGGCGCGGCGACCGAGGAGGAGGCACGGTGAACCAGATCCTGATCGCGGAGGACGAGGAGCGCATCGCGCAGTTCGTGCGCAAGGGGCTCAAGGCCCACGGGTTCCAGCCCACGGTGGTGTCCGACGGCGCCTCGGCGCTGGCCCACGCGATGTCCGGCGGCTACGACCTCATGGTCCTGGACATCGGGCTGCCCGTGCTGGACGGCTTCACGGTGCTGCAGCGCCTGCGCGACGTCGGCTCAACGCTGCCGGTGGTGATCCTGACCGCGCGGGACTCGCTCTCCGACCGGGTGGCGGGCCTGGAGGGCGGGGCGGACGACTACATGTCCAAGCCGTTCGGGTTCGACGAGCTGCTCGCCCGCATCAAGCTGCGGCTGCGGCGGACGAACGGGGAGGCGGCGTCGTCGGACCGCCTGGAGCACGGCGACGTCGGGCTCGACCTGCGCACGCGGACCGCCACCGTGGCGGGGCGGGAGGTGGAGCTCTCGGCACGGGAGTTCGCGCTCGCCGAGGTGTTCCTGCAGCATCCGGGCCAGGTCATGTCCCGTGAGCAGCTGCTGTCGCGGGTCTGGGGCTACGACTTCGACCCGGGGTCCAACGTGGTCGACGTCTACGTGCGCTACCTGCGCAAGAAGCTCGGAGCGGACCGCATCGAGACGGTGCGCGGGGCGGGCTACCGGTTCAGGGGCTGACGCCTCCCGGACATGAGAGGCGTCTCATGCAGATCTCCTCTTCGCCTCATCCCGGCGACGCAGACTATCAATCAGGAGGCACCCGGACGGGGCGCCGAGAGACCGGAGGTCACAGAGATGAACCCCTCGACCATGAAGAAGCGCTGGGCCATCGTCGGGGCAGCCGCCGTGCTCGGCGTCGCCGGCGCGACGACGGCGGCGGCGCTGAACGACCCGGCCCCCCGCGCCGAGTCCTCCGCGGCCGTGGCCCTGGACAGCGCACCGCAGCCCGACGGCGGCGCGGGCACCACGACGGCCGACCCCTCGCCGGAGTCGGCGGACTCGCCGAACGAGTCGGCACGCGACACCGCGGGCTCCGCGCAGTCGGCGGACTCGCCGGGTGACGCGAACTACGACCCCTCGCCGGAGTCGGCGGACTCGCCGAACGAGTCGGCGCAGGACACCGCGGGCTCCGCGCAGTCGGCGGACTCGCCGAACGACGCGAACTACGTCGACGACCAGGACGACAACACCCCGAACGACGCGGACGACGACGAGGCCGACGACCGGGGTGACGACTGACCGGCGTCGCGGCCCTCGCGACCAGCCCGAGGCCAGGTGTTCGGCAGCCCGACTGCCCGACACCTGGCCTTTTGGCGTGGAATAGCCGCTAAGTAGTTACTCGTCCCGTTTACACTGCGCGCGTGACCCGAACCCCCCATCGGCCGCGGATCGCGATCTGCGGCATGGCCATCGAGTCCAGCACGTTCTCCCCGCACCGCTCGGGCTGGGAGGCGTTCACCCTGCTGCGCGGCAACGAGCTCGTCCGGCGGTACCCGTTCCTGCGGGACGGCGCGCCGCTGCGCCGGGAGGCCGAATGGGTGGGGGTGCTGCGGGCCGGGGCGCTCCCGGGCGGTCCGGTCCTCACCGACGTCTACGAGACGGTCCGCGCCGAGATCGGCCTGGCGCTGGAGGCGCAGGGCCCGTTCGACGGGGTCCTGCTCGACGTCCACGGCGCCATGGCGGTCCTCGGGTACACGGACGCGGAGGCGGACCTCGCCCGGACGGTGCGCGCCGCCGTCGGGCCGGACTGCCTGGTCTTCGCCTCGACCGACCTGCACGGCAACGTGTCGCGAGAGCTCGCCGAGACGGTCGACCTGATCGCCTGCCATCGCATGACGCCGCACGAGGACGACGACGAGGCACGCGAGCGTGCGGCGACGAACCTGGTGCGCCGGATCGACGGGGCGGGCCGGCCGCGGAAGGCCTGGGTGCAGGTCCCGGTGCTGCTGCCGGGGGAGCGGACGAGCACCCGGGTCGAGCCGGCGCGCGGCATCTACGAGGACGTCGCACGGGTCGGCGCGCTCGAGGGCGTCCTCGACGCCTCCCTCTGGGTCGGGTACGCCTGGGCGGACGAACCGCGCTGCCGGGCCGCCGTCGTCGTCATGGGGGACGACGACGCGCTGATCGCACGCGAGGCGGAGCGGCTGGCGCGCAGGTACTGGGACGCCCGCGGCGAGTTCGGTCTCGTCGCACCGGCGGGCACCTACGAGGAGTGCATGAAGGCAGTGCTGGCGAGCGACGCGCGACCGTTCGTCCTGTCGGACTCGGGCGACAACCCCATGGCCGGCGGCGCCGGCGACGTCACCTGGACCCTCGCCCGGCTCCTGGCGGAGCCCGCCTTCGTGAACCCGCCGGAGGCGGGCGGCCGCAGCGCCATCTACGCGTCCCTGCCCGACCCCGAGGCGGCCCGCGCCGTGGCCGACGCCGGGGTGGGCGCCGTCGTCGAGGTGACGGCCGGAGCCCGGGTCGACGCCGGGCCCGCCGGGCCGGTGACGCTGCGCGGCGTGGTCGAGCACGTCCACGAGGGCGACCCGGTGGCAGGCACCGTCTGCGTGGTGGCGGCCGGCGGGCTCAAGGTGATCCTCACCGAACGGCGCAGGCCATATCACCTGGAGTCCGACTTCACGGCGATCGGCCTCGACCCGCGCGGGACCGACGTCGTCGTCGTGAAGATCGGCAGCCTGGAGACCGAGCTGTACGACATGGCCGACGACTGGATGCTCATGCTCACCCCGGGCGGGGTGGACCAGGACCTGCTCCGCCTGCGGCACACCGACCTGGGCGGCCCGGTCCACCCGTTCGCCCCGCCGGAGGCGTTCGGGGAGGGCCCGGACCTGACCCCGGAGCTGCTGTGACTACAGCGGGCCCTGGAACTCCGCGCAGCCGCCCGCCGGGACGAAGCCCAGCGCGATGTTGATCGCGAGCATGTGCGGGTTCTCCTCGTTGTTCCAGGTGTAGATGCGCCGGGCGCCGGGCCGCAGCCGTGCGTGCTCCCGCAGGTTCACTGCCTTGACGAGCATGCCGAGCCGGTGCCCGCGGTGCGTGCCGAGGACCACCGTGGCCTGCTGGTCGGTGTGGTCGGGCTTCTCCTCGTTCCACTGCAGCATGGTCATCGCGACGAGCTCGCCCGTCGCCACGTGCTCGGCGGCGGTCACCACGTACTGGTCGCCCATGGCGGCGATCGCCGCCTCCTCGCCCCGGATGCGCTCGAGGTCCCAGACGTCGGACTCGAGCTCGAGGCCGCCGCGCGGCTCGTCGTCCGCCAGGGCCTGCTGGAGGGCCGCGTACTGCTCGATCCACTCCTCCGGGATCGGCGCCGTCCAGGTGTGGACGCGATACGCGTCCCCGGCGGCCGCACGGGACTCGGCCTCGAACCGCTCCACCGTCTCCGGCGCGACCGGCAGGTCGATCCGGGACCGGCGCTCCACGAGCTCCAGGCCCAGGCCCAGCTTCCGGGCCAGGCGGACACCCGGCAGGTCGGCGGCGACCTGGCCCGAGCCCGACGCCGGGACCAGGGACTCGCCCTCGACCTGACCAGGCCCGAAGTCGACGGGGGCCAGGACCGACGTCCGGCCCTCCGCGCGCGCGGTGGTGCGCAACCAGTCGACCAACGCCGTGCCGATACCCTGCCGCCGGTACTCCGGGTGCACCACGACGACACCGACGGCCAGCTCCGGGTTCGACCGGACGAAGAGGTTCAGTACCGCGCTGCCCACGACCCGCGGCCCCTCGGGTGCGTCCACCACGGCGACCTGCCGCAGCCTGCGCCGGTAGTTCTGGTTGTTCATCGTCACGAGGATCCCGAGCGGGGTCGGGGCGTCGTCCGCGGTGCCGAGGTCGGCGGTCCCCGCCGTCGCATGCAGCTCCGCGATGCCTCGGTACGCCCAGGCGTCGGCCTCGTCGAGCGAGGACGGGTGGGGAGGGGTCATCAGCCGCCACGTCGACGTCGACGGGGCGGGTTCCGCAGAGGTTGAGGTCATGTGCCCAGCGTGCTCCTGGCGGCACCGGAGCGCACGGCTTTTTGCGCCGGGTAGCGTGGCCGCATGCCGAAGAAGCCGCAGGTCCGCACAGCAGTCGCCACCGAGGCTGCACCAGCGGCGATCGTCCGGAAGCTCAGCCTCGAGCAGAAGGTGCGGCTCCTGTCCGGCGCGTCGTTCTGGACCACCGCCGAGGTCCCCGGAGTCCCGCCGGCCTTCTTCGCGGACGGCCCGCACGGCGTGCGCAGGCTCGCCCCCGACGTCGGCGACATCGAGGGCGCCGTCCCCGCCACCTGCTTCCCGCCGGCGGTCGCGCTGGGCAGCACGTTCGACGTCGACCTCGTCCGACGCGTGGGCGAGGCGGTGGCGGCAGAGGCGAAGCACCGCGGCATCGACGTCGTGCTCGGGCCAGGCATCAACATCAAGCGCAGCCCCCTGTGCGGGCGCAACTTCGAGTACGTGTCCGAGGACCCGCTGCTCGCGGGCGAGATCGGCGCGGCCCTCGTCACCGGCATCCAGGAGGGCGGCGTCGCCACGAGCCTCAAGCACTTCGCCGCGAACAACCAGGAGACGGAACGCATGCGCGTCTCCGCCGACATGGATGAGCGCACCCTGCGCGAGATCTACCTGCGCGGCTTCCAGCGCGTGGTCACCACGGCCCGGCCCGCGACGCTCATGTCGTCGTACAACCGCATCAACGGCACCCACACCGGCGAGGACCGCCGCATCACCACCGACATCCTCCGCGGCGAATGGGGGTTCGAGGGCCTCGTCATGTCCGACTGGGGCGCCGTCCACGACCGCGTCGCCGGCGTCCGCGCAGGTCTGGACCTGGAGATGCCCGCCGCCGGAGAGGGCCGGGTCAAGGAGCTCGTCGCGGCGGTGCGGTCAGGCGCCCTCGACCTCGCCGACGTCGACCGCTCGGCCACCCGGGTCGTCGCGCTGGCGCTCGCGGCGCAGGCCGCACGCGAGGCGGCGGCGGACGGCGGCGCGCCGCCGCTCGCCGAGCGCGGTCACGACCCCGAGGCCTGGCACGACGTCGATCACCACGCCCTCGCGCGGGAGGCGGCGAGCCGCGCGGTGGTGCTGCTCAAGAACGACGACGGCCTGCTGCCGCTCGCGCCGGGGACCCGCGTCGCGGTGATCGGCGAGCTCGCCCGCACGCCGCGCTACCAGGGTTCGGGATCGTCGCAGATCGTCCCGACCCGGCTCGACGACGCCCTGACGGCGATCCAGGACGCGGCGCCCGACGTCGCTTTCGCGCCGGGATACGCGCTGACCGAGCCCCCGCTGGTCCGTCGAGGTAGAGCGCGTGTCCGAGACCGTGAGGCTCGCCCCCTGCGGTCTCGGACACACGCTCTACTTCGACAGACCAGCGGGAACGACCTGGCCGCGGATGCTGTGGCCGCGGCTCGCTCCGCCGGTGTGGTGCTCTTCTTCGCGGGCCTGCCGCAGTCGGCCGAGGCGGAAGGCCGTGACCGCGCGGACATCGAGCTGCCCGCCGTCCAGCTCGAGCTGCTCGACCGGGTGCTGGAGGTCAATCCGCGCGTGGTGGTGGTGCTGTCCAACGGTTCGGTGGTGCGGCTGTCCGGGTTCGCGGACCGGGTGCCCGCGATCGTGGAGGGCTGGCTGCTGGGCCAGGCGGGCGGCGGGGCGCTGGCCGACGTGCTGTACGGGCGCGTCAACCCGTCCGGCCGGCTGGCGGTGACCGTCCCGCTGCGCATCGAGGACACCCCGGCCTGGACGAGCTTTCCCGGCACGGGCCTGCACGTCACCTACGGCGAGGGCATCTACGTGGGCTACCGCTGGTACGACGCGCGCGACCTGGACGTGCAGTTCCCGTTCGGGCACGGGCTCTCGTACACGACGTTCGCGTACTCGGGGTTGGGGGTCTCGACGGGCTCGGCCGACGGAAAGGGCTCGGCCGACGACGCGGGACTCGCCGTGCGCGTGACCGTCACCAACACCGGCGGCGTCGCGGGCCGCGAGGTGGTGCAGTGCTACGTCTCCCTGCCCGGCTCGCCGGTCCCGCGTGCCCCGCGTTCGCTGGCCGCGTTCGCCGTCGTCGATCTCGCGCCGGGGGAGTCCCGCGAGGTGAAGCTCACGGTGGCCCGGGACGACCTCGCGTACTGGGACGTCCAGGCCGACCGGTGGCGCGTCGAGGGCGGCACCTACCGGGTCGAGGTCGGCGCGTCGAGCCGCGACCTCCGTGCCGCCGCCGACGTCGAGGTGCCGTCGGACGGCGTCGTCCCGCCGCTCACCGCCGCGTCCTCCCTGGGGGAGGCGATGGCCCATCCGGTCATCGGCCCGACGGTCACGGGGATGCTGCAGGGCGCGGGCCTCTCGGACGACGTCATGATCATGACCAGCGCGATGCCCCTGGACCGGCTGCCCTATCAGCCGGGCTCGGGCGTGACGCACAAGCAGGTACGGCAGCTGCTGGACGTCGCGAACGGGACGGGCGGCCTGGTCACCCGCGCGACCGCCCACGTCCTCAACCTGGCCGCCCGCCTCCGCAAGCCCCGTTGAGTGCTGGCTATTTGCGCCTTTCAGGCCCGCAAAGCCGCAAATAGCCAGCACTCAACTACGGGTCAGAGGCGTTTTTGGAGGGCCGCCTCCGCGCCTGAGGGGCGGAAGCCCAGGGCCACGTTGATGCCCAGCATGTGCGCGTTCTCCTCGGCGTTGAACGTGTGCACCCGCTCGACCTGCGGGTAGCGCGCGGTCAGCTCGCGCAGGTTGACCGCCTTGACGAGCATCCCGAGCCGGTGCCCGCGGTGGGTCTTCAGCGCGATCGTCTCCTCCTGGAACACGAAGGCCGGCTTGGCGTCCTGCAGCAGGAACGACGTACCCGCCACGACCTCGCCCGACGGGACGTGCTCCACGAGGGTGGTCAGCAGGCGCTGGCCGCTGGCCGCGCGCTCCTCGAGGTAGACACCGACGCGCTCGGCGTCCCACGTCTCCTCGCCGAAGTCGAGCTCACCCTGCGGCACGTCCGTCGACATCCGTGTCATGAGCTGGGCGTATCCGGCGTGCCACTCCTGCGGGATGCCCTCCCACGTGTGCGTCCGGTAGTCGTCGCCCGCCGTGTCACGCGCCTCCGCCTCGAACGCCGCGAGCTTGTCCGGGTCCACCGGCAGGTCGAGCCGGGACATGCGTTCCACCTGCTCGATCGTGTATCCGCGGCGGAGCGCGAAGCGAGCACCCGCTGCGTCGGCAGGGATGCGCCCGACGCCGGTGGCCGGAACCAGCGCCTCCTCACCCTCGGCGGCCTCGCGCGAGGACAGCGACCAGCCGAAGAACGTGGTCCGCCCGGCGTCGGCGGCAGCCTCTTCGAGCCGTGTCGCGAGCGCGGTGCCGATGCCCTGCCGCCTGTGCTCCGGGTGGACTCCCACGTGGAGGTCGGCGGTGTGCGTGTTGTCCTTGAGCGTCATCGCGAGGAACCCGAAGCCGACCACGTCGTCGGCGGTGGGCGCTCCGCCGTCGGGCCGCTCCAGGACCGCGACGAACCGCTGCTTGCGCGCGTACTCCTGGTGCAGCATCCCGCTCACCGTCTGCTGCGCCGTGCGGGCGAGGTCGTCGTAACCGAGGTTCGCGGTCTCCGCCGCCCGCTCGACGGCGGCGATCCCGTGGTAAGCCCAGGCGTCGGGATGGTCGACGGACGGTACCGCCGCCACCTCGAGGACGTGCCACGGCGTCTGGGCCGGCGCGCGGCCGGTGGGGGAGGTCATTCCACCAGCGTGCCCCGGCCCGCCGTCGTCGGCGAGGTTATTTCGACGGGCCGGGGCACCGGCTCAGGCGGCCACGGAGATCGCCTGTCCGACGGCGGTGCGGTCGGTCAGGGCGTCGAGCATCGCCAGGGCGAGATCGGGCCGTGCGATCGTCCAGGCCCACCGCACGTTGCCGTCGCGGCGCGACTTGTAGCGGCCGGTTCCCGGTCGGTCCTGGAGGCGCGGCGGCCGCATGATCGTCCAGTCGACGGCGCTGCCCCGGATCACCTGCTCCATGGCCTCCAGGTCGGCGTTCGCCTCCGCCAGTGCCCGCTTGAGGATCGGCTTGGCGACGTAGCGGGAGAGGGGGTCGTCGCCGTCGACCAGCCAGCCGCTCGCGCTGATCGCCACCAGGCGGCGCACCCCTGCGCCGTCCATGGCCGCGAGCACGGACGTGATGCCGTCCCGCAGGACGTGCGCCGACTCGCCGGGCACCGGCCCGAGGCAGCTCGCGACGGCGTCGACGCCCTTGAACGCGACGGTGAGCGCGGCGACGTCGGACGCGTCGGCGACCCGGACCTCCCCGGGCGAGGTGGTGAGCCGGGCCGGGTCGCGCACGACGGCGACGACCTCGTGGCCGGCCGCCGCGGCGACCTGGACGAGTTCGCGGCCGGTGCGGCCGCTCGCTCCTACGACTGCGATCTTCATGGCATCTCCTCGTTCGGGGTGGTGCTCGACGGGGTGTGAGTGAATACTTACTCACACCGTGTCACGCGGCATGGTGGCTGGTCAAGGAAGCGGGGCGAGAATGTCTGGCATGAGCACACGGGAGCGGATCCTCGACGCGGCAGCGCGGGTGATGCGCGAGCAGGGCGTCGCGCACGCGACGACCAAGGAGATCGCGCGTGCGGCCGGCTGCTCGGAAGCGCTGCTGTACCGCCACTTCGACGACAAGCAGGGTCTGTTCATGGCGGTCCTGCGGGAGCGGATGCCGGGCTTCGCCCTGCCGGACGACGCGGTGGGCACCGGCACCGTCGAGGCGAACCTGGCGCGGCTCGTCAGCGGGCTGCTCGACTTCTATGTCGACAGCTTCCCGATCTCGGCGTCCATCTTCTCGAGCAGCACCCTCCTGGTGCGGCACCGGGAGGCGATAGCTGCCCACGGCGGCGGGCCGCAGACCCCGCAGCTACGGCTGCAGGCCTACCTGGAGGCGGAGCGCGTGGTTGGCCGGGTGCGCGCCGACGCCGATCTGGAGGCCGTCGCCCGGCTGCTCGTGGGCGCCGCGCTGCACCAGGCGTTCCTCGCCGCGTTCTGGGGCGACGGGAGCCTCGACGAGCCGGACCTGGGCCGGCGCCTGGTGGCACCCGTCCTGCCGGCGCTCCTGGCCCCCTGACAGGTCAGTGGTGGTTATGCGGCGGGCGGGGGAGCCGTGCTCGCGCGCTCGACCAGCCGCGTGGGCAGGCGGGTGTGCTTGCTCGCGGTGGTGCCCGACTCGAGCATCGCGATGACCATGCGGAGCGCCTCGGCGCCCATCTCGTGCAGGGACTGCGCGATGGTCGTCAGCGGCGGGTTGGACGCGGCGGCCTCGGGGATGTTGTCGAAACCGATGACCGACAGGTCCTCGGGCACGCGTAGCCCCAGCTCCTGGGCGACCTGGATGACGTGGATCGCCGACAGGTCGTTGGCTGCGAAGACGGCGGTCGGCCGGTCGGGGCGTTCGAGCAGGTCGTGCGTCGGACGGTCGGACCGGTCGGGGCGGTAGCCGCCCTCGAGCACCAGGCTCGGGTCCGGTTCGAGGCCCGCGGCCTCCATCGCCTCGAAGAAGCCGAGCTCGCGCAGGCGGGCGGACTCCAGGTCGGAGCGTCCGCCCAGGTAGCCGATGCGCGTGTGGCCGAGCGAGATGAGGTGCGCGGTGGCGGTGCGGGCGCCGCCCAGGTTGTCGGAGTCCACGGTGGCCGGCCCGGTGGGGCCGGTGTGCGGGTCGATGGCGACGATGGGCACGCCCTCGTGCACCGGCAGGGCCAGGGTGGGCGTGACGATCACCACGCCGTCGATCAGGGTGCCGGCGAGGCGGGAGAGCGAGCGGCGCTCCCAGCCCACGTGGTCCGAGTGCCCGGCGTCACCGCAGTAGGCGAGCAGCTCGTAGCCCGTCCCGTCCATCGCGGCGGAGATGCCCTTGAGGAGCTCCGTGCTGAACGGTTCGAACTCGGCCACCAGCACGCCGATGACGTTGGTCTGGCGCCGTCGCAGGCTGCGCGCGACGAGCGACGACTCGTACCCGAGGTCGGCGACGACGCCGAGCACGCGTTCCGCGGTGGCCGCCGCGACGCCGTACCGGCCGTTGACGACCTTGGAGACGGTGGCGACCGAGACGCCGGCGACGCGCGCGACGTCGGTGATCGTGGCGCGGCCGGTCGCACGCTCCTCGGTGGCGAAGAGATCCGGGTTCTCCGAACCGCTCGTCACGCTGTCACCCGGTCCGGCGGTGGACCCGGGTGAGCCTGTCCCACTGTGCACGGAAGCGAGAGTACCCCGGGCCACGAGGTGTGTCTGGTTTACCGATCCGTTTCGAAATCGATATCGAAACCGTTTGACGAAATGACCACCGGGCTGCCAGTCTCCTGACTGACGGACCTGTCGTCCGTCACCGGCAGGCTCCTGCCGACCGTCGATGACGACTACAAGGGGTTCCACAATGATGAGGAAGACGCGGGCTGCGGGCACTCTTGCCCTGGGCGCCACTGTTGCCCTGCTGGCCGCAGGCTGTGCCGGCGGCGGCAACGGAGGATCTGGTGACGGTGACGTCTCCATGACCTTCTGGCACAACTCCACCACCGGACCGGGCAAGGCCTACTGGGAAGACACGGTCGCCGCCTTCGAGGCGGCCAACCCCGGTGTGACGATCGACGTCCAGTCCATCCAGAACGAGGACATGGACGGCAAGCTGCAGACCGCCCTGAACTCCGGCGACGCGCCGGACATCTTCATGGCGCGCGGCGGCGGCAAGCTGGCCGACGTCGTCGAGGCCGGGCAGATCATGGACCTCACCGACACGATCGACGAGGCGACGAAGACCAACGTCGGCGCCGGCTTCGACGCCTTCACCGTTGACGGCAAGGTCTACGGCATGCCGACGGCGGTCCTCCCCGGCGGCATCTTCTACAGCCAGGACCTCTTCGACGAGGCGGGGATCACCGAGACCCCCGCGACCATCGACGAGCTGAACGACGCGGTGGCCGACCTCAAGGCCGCCGACATCGCACCGATCGCGCTCGGCGCCAAGGACGCGTGGCCCGCCGCGCACTGGTTCTACTTCTTCGCGCTGCGCGAGTGCTCGCAGGAGACCCTCGAGGCCGCCGCCGCGTCGCGCAGCTTCGACGACGAGTGCTGGCTGGCCGCCGGCGAGGACCTGCAGGCCCTCAGCGAGACCGAGCCGTTCCAGGACGGCTACCTCACCGCGACGGCCCAGCAGGGCGCCGGCTCGTCCGCCGGTCTGATCGCGAACCACAAGGCGGCGATGGAGCTCATGGGCGCGTGGAACCCCGGCGTGATCGCCGGCCTCACCCCCGACGAGAAGCCGCTGAAGGACCTCGGCTGGTTCCCGTTCCCCGCCACGGAGAGCGGCGAGGGTGACCCCGCCGCGTTCATGGGTGGTGTCGACGGCTACTCCTGCTTCGTCGAGGCTCCCCCGGAGTGCGCCGAGTTCCTGAACTTCTTCATGCAGAAGGAGCACCAGGAGGCCTACGCCGAGGCCTTCGTGACGCTGCCCGCCAGCAAGGAGGCGCAGGGTGTCGTGACCGACCCGGCCCTGCAGTCCGTGCTCGCGGCCTACAACGAGGCCCCGTACGTCTCGGTCTGGCTCGACACCCTCTACGGCCAGAACGTCGGCAACGCGCTGAACGCCGGCGTCGTGGAGATGCTGGCCGGCGACGGTACCCCGCAGAGCATCGTCGACGCCGTGAACGCCGCGGCCGCAATGGAGTAACGAGCCACATGACTCATTCCCTGGGCGAGAACTCAGCAACCCGGACGACCTCGCCTGAGGGTCCCGCGGTGGCCGGGGGCGGCGTTGCGACGTCGTCCCCGGCCCGTAGGCCGCGGCGAGGCAGGCGGACCGACTGGGGCAAGGCCCTCGAGATCACCCTGCTCTCGGGACCTGCCATCGTCGTGTTCCTGGCGTTCGTCATCTTCCCCGTCTTCCTGGCGGCCTACTACGGCTTCTTCAGCTGGAAGGGGTACGGGCCGCCGACGGAGTTCGTAGGGCTCGACAACTACCTGATCATCTTCAGGGACTCCGCCTTCCACGAGGCGCTCCTGCACAACGGCTACATCGTCGTGCTGTCCCTGCTCATGCAGGGCCCTGCCGCCGTGGCGCTCGCGCTCCTGCTCAACCAGAAGATCCGCGGGCGCTCGATCATCCGTGTCCTCATCTTCGTGCCGTACGTGATCTCCGAGGTCATCGTCGGCACGGGCTGGAGCCTGATGCTCCAGACCTCCGGTGCGGTCAACGACATGCTCGAGAAGCTGGGCCTCGGCTTCCTCGCCGTCGACTGGCTGTCCGATCCCAGCATCGCCCTGTGGTCGCTGATGCTCATCATCAGCTGGAAGTACATCGGCTTCGCCGTGATCCTGTTCCTCGCGGGCCTGCAGAGCATCCCCGAGGAGCTGTCCGAGGCGGCCGCGATCGACGGCGCCTCGTACTGGCAGATCCAGCGCACCATCACGCTGCCGCTGCTCGGCCCGACGCTCCGCATCTGGGCGTTCCTGTCGATCATCGGGTCGCTCCAGCTGTTCGACCTCGTCTACATCATCTGGGGCCAGTACATCTCCGCGACCGCGGGCACCTCGACGATGGCGACGTACATGGTCCTGAACGGGCGCCTGGCCGGGAACTTCGGCTACGGCAACGCCGTCGCCGTCGTGCTGTTCCTGATCTCGCTCGTCATCGCGCTGGTGTACCAGCGCTACGTGCTGCGCCGGGACACCGAGGGCGCGCTCACGGAAGGGAAGAAGTGATGGCGACGCTCCTCGAAGCTCCCACGAAGGCCCCGCAGAAGCTCCGCCGGCTGCCGAAGGTCGCCTGGGGCAGCCCGATGACGTACGTCATCGCCTTCCTCTTCGTCGGCGTCTGCATAGGCCCCGTGCTCTTCATCATCGTCGGCGGCTTCCGGACGAACGCGCAGATCACCGTCGACCCGTCGGGCCTGCCCAACCCGTGGGTCATCGAGAACTACATCAGCGTGCTGGTGAGCGAGGTGTTCTGGCGGCAGGTGGCCAACTCCGCGGTCGCGGGCATCCTCACCACCGTCGGCGTGGTGGCGCTCGGGCTCATGGTGAGCTTCGTGCTGGCGCGGTACGACTTCAAGCTCAACGGGGCCATGTACTCGCTGTTCGCGGCCGGCCTCATGTTCCCGATGACGGTCGCGATCACCCCGCTGTACATCCTGATCCGCGACCTGGGCCTGATGAACACCATCGGCGGCATCGTCCTGCCGCAGATCGCGTTCGCGCTCCCGACCACGATCATCATCCTGGTGCCGTTCCTGCGGGCCATCCCGAAGGAGATCGAGGAGGCCGCCTCGATCGACGGCGCGAGCCGCCTCGGGTTCTTCTTCCGGATGGTCGTGCCGCTGTCGCTGCCGGGCGTCGTGACGGTCGGCATCCTCGCGTTCGTCGCGTCCTGGAACTCGTACATGCTGCCGCTGTTCATCCTGAACGACGAGCTGTCGTACACGCTGCCGCTGGGTGTCCAGGCGTTCGCGTCGCAGTACTCGGTCGACACCGCGCGGGTGCTCGCGTTCACGTCGCTCTCGATGATCCCCGCGCTGATCTTCTTCTCGCTGTTCGAGCGGCGCATCGTCGGTGGCCTCACCGGAGCCGTCAAGGGCTGACCCCGGCGCGGCCGCGCGCCGCGTCCTGCACGGGGTCGCCCAAGAGGGTCGTACAAGCAAGTCACGAAAGGATTCTTATGACGGAGCTGCCGGTGGCGCTTCGGGCGATGCCCGAGGTGTCGGAGCGGGTACGCGAGCTGCACGCACAGATGACACTCGAGGAGAAGCTGGCCCAGCTGGTCGGGTACTGGCTGGACCAGGGCGGCAACGTCGTGGCACCCATGCAGGGCGAGATGGCCGGCGGCCAGGGCTCCAGCTCGCTCCAGGAGACCACGAAGAACGGTCTCGGCCACTACACCCGCGTGTACGGGACGCGGCCGGTGGACCCGGCAGAGCGTGCGGCGTGGCTCTGGGCCGAGCAGCGGCGGCTGAAGCGCGAGACGCGCCTCGGCATCCCCGCGCTGGTCCACGAGGAGTGCCTCACCGGCCTGGCGGCGTGGAAGGCGGCGACCTTCCCGACGCCGCTCGCCTGGGGTGCGTCGTTCGACCCGGAGCTCGTCGCGGAGATGGGCCGGCTCATCGGCGAGTCCATGCGGGAGCTGGGCATCCACCAGGGCCTGGCGCCGGTGCTCGACGTCGTCCGCGACCCTCGCTGGGGCCGCGTCGACGAGTGCATCGGCGAGGACCCGTACCTCGTCGGCACCGTCGGCACGTCGTACGTCCGCGGCATGCAGGACGCTGGCGTGCACGCGACGCTCAAGCACTTCGTGGCCTACTCCGGTTCCAAGGCCGGGCGCAACCACGCCCCGGTGAGCGCGGGCCCGCGCGAGATCGCCGACGTCTACCTCCCGCCCTTCGAGATGGCGGTGCTTGACGGCGGGGTGCGTTCCGTGATGGCGTCGTACAACGATGTCGACGGCGTACCCATGCACTCGTCGGGCGAGTACCTGACGGGTCTGCTCCGCGAACAGTGGGGGTTCGACGGCGTAGTGGTCGCCGACTACTTCGGCGTCGCGTTCCTGACGGTCATGCACGCCATCGCCGCCGACCGGGGCGCGGCCGCCGCGGCCGCGCTGGAGGCGGGCGTCGACGTCGAGCTGCCGTCGGGTGACGCGTACCTCGAACCGCTCGCCGCGCTGGTGACGGACGGGACGGTACCGGTAGAGATCGTGGACCGGGCGGTGCTGCGCGCGCTGAAGCAGAAGGAGGAGCTCGGGCTCCTCGAGCCTGACGTGTACGAGGACGCCCCGCCCGCCGCCGTCGACCTGGACTCGCCCGCGCACCGCGACGTGGCCAGGCGGCTCGCCGAGGAGTCGGTGGTGCTGCTCTCGAACGACGGCGTGCTGCCGCTCGGTTCGTGGCACGACAAGCCTGCCCGCGTGGCGGTGATCGGGCCGAACGCGGCCCGCCCCGAGGCGCTCATGGGCTGCTACTCGTTCGCGAACCACGTGCTCGCGCACTTCCCCGGCGTCCCGACGGGGTTCGAGATCCCGTCGGTGGCCGACGCGCTGGCCGTCGAGTTCGACCGCGCGGGTCTGCCGGCGCCCGAGCTCACGTTCGCCCGCGGCTGCGACGTCGAGGGTGACGACACGTCCGGCTTCGCGGAGGCGGTCGCCGCCGCGGAGGCCGCCGACGTCGCCGTGGTCGTCGTGGGCGACCAGGCAGGACTGTTCGGCCGGGGCACGGTGGGCGAGGGCAACGACAGCGAGTCGCTGGACCTGCCCGGCGTGCAGCGTGAGCTCGTCGAGGCGGTGCTCGCCGCGGGCAAGCCCGTCGTCATGGTGCTGATCACCGGCCGCCCGTATGCGGTGGGCTGGGCGCTCGACGGCGCTCAGGGCTCCGGCGAGGACGGTGCGAGGAAGCCCGGGGCGGTGCTCCAGGCGTTCTTCCCGGGCGAGGAGGGCGGCAGCGCGCTCGCCGGCGTCATCTCCGGTCGCGTGAACCCCTCGGGGCGCCTGCCCGTGTCGCTCCCGCGGTCCAGCGGTGCGCAGCCCTACTCGTACCTGCACCCGATCCTCGGTGGCGCGTCCGAGGTGACGTCCACCGACTCGACGCCGCCGCGCTCCTTCGGGTTCGGCCTGTCGTACACGACGTTCGAGCGCGAGCTGGTCTCCGTGGACCGGGTGGTCGCGGCGGGCGGCACGTTCAGCGCCGTCGTGACGGTCACCAACACCGGTGGGGTGGCGGGGTCCGACGTCGTGCAGCTCTACGGGCGCGACGTGCTGGGCTCCGTCGCGCGGCCGACGGCGCAGCTGCTCGGCTACCACCGCGTCACGCTCGAACCCGGGGAGTCCACGACCGTCACGTTCGACGTGCCGACGACTCGCTTCGCGTTCACCGACCGCAGCATGACGCGGGTGGTCGAACCGGGCGACGTCGAGGTGTGGGTGGGCGCGCATGCGGCCGACAGCGTTGTCAGAGTGGTGGCGGAGGGTATCGCCGACCTGGACGAGCCGAACGACGCGCCGAGCACGGACAGCGCCCCCACGTCGTCGACGACCCGCGAGCTGGTCACGATCACGGGCGCCCTCCACGAGGTGACCCCAGCCGACCCCCGCTGGGTGCGCGCCACGACCTGACCGCCTCCGTTGAGTGCTGGGTATTTGCGGGTCCCGGGCCCGAAAGTGCGCAAATACCCAGCACTCAACGGGTGGGGCGGTGGGAGGATGGGGCGATGCGCATCGATGTGTGGTTGTGGGCGGTGCGGCTGACCAAGAGTCGGTCGGTCGCCGCCGACCTCTGCCGTAGCGGCCGTGTTCGCATCAACGGCAAGGTCGCCAAGGCGTCGGCGTCCGTCGCCGTGGGCGACCGCGTGACGTGGCGCGACCCCCTCCGGGACCGGGACGTCGAGGTCGTGGAGCTGCTGCCGAAGCGGGTGGGCGCCCCGATCGCGGCCAAGGCGTACCTTGACCACAGCCCGGCCCTGCCGACACGCGTCGAGCGGGAGGCCGTCGGGCTGCGCGACCGCGGCGCGGGGCGCCCCACCAAGCGCGAGCGGCGCGAGATCGACCGGCTGCGCGGCCGGATCTGACACCGGAAATCACCCGGGTGAGTTCCGGGTTTTTCGCCGTTTTTGCCTGATCTCGGACGATATCTTCACGGCACACCCCTGCCCCGCGCAGGTCCGGTTGCGCCCGGTGTCCCGGCGCGCCCCAGCCTGGAGAACCCATGCACCCTCGCACGCGACGTCGTACCAGGACTCTGGCCGCGGCCACTGTCCTGGCACTCCTGGCAGTACCGAGCGCGGCGGTCGCCGCGCCCGACCCCAGCCCGCTTCCGGTCGGCTCGTCCGACCCCCAGAGGGCGCCCCGCGTCGTCGACCCGGCGGACAAGTTCACCGCGGGGGCCAACCGGGCCTTCGCCGCCGACGGGACCACCGACTTCTGGCTGCGGTTCGCCGAGAAGCCGGACCTGTCGAAGGCCGAGGGCATCACGAGCTGGTCCGAGCGCGGCGACTACGTCTACAGGACGCTCCTCGCGGCCGCGGAGGCGTCCCAGAAGGACGCGGTGGCGGAGCTGGAGGCATCGGGCACCAAGTACACCTCGCACTGGGCCACCAACGCGATCCTCGTCGAGGACGGCTCGCTGGACCTGGCGACCGACCTCGCGGCGGACATGCAGGTGCTGGAGGTGCGTCCGCGGACCCACTACGCGGCGCCGGAGCCGGTGGAGCCGACCGACGCCTCGAACGAGGCCGCTGCGGCAGCGGCGGGTCCCACGTGGGGTGTCGCGGCGATCAACGCCGACGACCTGTGGAGCGCGGGCTTCACCGGCGAGGGCATCGTGGTGGCCAACATCGACACCGGTGTCGACGGCAGCCACCCCGCACTGTCCGGGCAGTACCGCGGCGCGGGTGCGGCTGATCCTGACGCCTACAACTACTTCTCGGTCGACGGGCGGCTCGACCCCCACGACGTGGACGGCCACGGCACGCACACCATGGGCACCATGGTCGGCGGCACGGTGCAGGACGACGACGGCGTGAACCGAGCCGTCGGCGTCGCACCCGGTGCCGAGTGGATCGCCGCCGCCGGCGGTGGCGGCGCGTGGACGGACGAGGACCTGATCTCCTCCGGTGAGTGGATCCTGGCCCCGTACGACCAGGGCGCGGCCAACCCGGTTCCCGACACGACGAAGCGGCCTCACGTGGTGAACAACTCGTGGGGCAGCACGGTCGCCTCGACGGACCCGTTCATGGAGGACATCGCCGCGGCCTGGGAGGCTGCGGGCATCTTCGCCACCTTCGCCAACGGAAACCTCGGCGAGCTGGGCTGCGAGTCGTCGGGCAGCCCCGGTTCCCGGCAGAACTCGTATGCGGTCGGGGCGTACGCCCGGAGCGGGGAGATCGCCTACTTCTCCTCGCGCGGCCCCGGGCAGAGCGGCACGGTCAAGCCGGACATCGCGGCACCGGGTGTCTACATCCTGTCGACCCTGCCGGGTGGGAAGTCGGACTACCTGCAGGGCACGTCGATGGCCGCCCCGCATGTCGCCGGCGCCGTGGCGCTGCTGTGGGACGCCGCGCCTGAGCTGGTCGGCAACGTGCAGGCGACTCGCGCCATCCTGGACGGGACGGCGCACGACGTGAACGACACGTCGTGCGGCGGCACCACCGACGACAACAACGTGTGGGGCGAGGGCAAGCTCGACGTCCTGGCGGCCTACAACCTGGCGCAGGAGTCGACCTTCACGACGACCGTGCCGACGATCTCCGGCGAGTACCGGGTAGGCGCGCCCCTGACCGCTACGGTCGCGCCCTGGACCCCCGTCGCGTCGTTCACCTACCAGTGGCGCCGGGACGGCGACATGATCGCCGGAGCGACGAAGTCGACCTACATCCCGGACGACGCCGACCTCGGTGCCGAGCTGTCGGTCACGGTCACCGGCTCTGCCGACGGTCAGACGCCGACCTCCACGACCAGCGTCGAGACGCCCGAGATCACCATCGGCACCCTGGTGGCGTCGACGCCGAAGATCGACGGCACCGTCCGCGTGGGTTCCACCCTGCGTGCGCTTGCCGGCTCGTGGACGCCGGGTACCCAGTTCACCTACCGGTGGTACGCCGACGGCGCCGTCATCAGCGGTGCGACCGGGTTCACCTTCACGCCGTCCGCCGCGCAGCGTGGCAAGGTGCTCACGGTGCGGATCTTCGGTTCCCGTGCCGGGTACACCGCGGCCAGCCGGCTCAGCGGTGCCACGTCCGCCGTCGCCGTGGGGGCTATCTCCCAGGGGCTGCCGGTGATCGTCGGCAGCGCCACGCCCGGTGCCACGCTGACCGTCTCCCGGCCCGCGGCCGTTCCGTCGGACGTCTCCGTCTCCTACCGGTGGCGGCTCGACGGGCGTTCCATCCGGGGTGCGACGCGGAGCGAGCTGACCATGCGGTCCGAGTGGCGGGGCCACGACATCACGGTCAGCGCGACCGTGGAAAAGTCCGGGTACGTCGTCAAGACCGTCACGTCAGCGGCCGCGACCGTCGGCGGGGCGTACACGACGTCCTCGAACCCGACGATCTCCGGCAGCACGCGCGTGGGCTCCACGCTCAAGGTCGCGCGCGGCACCTGGTCGCCGACGCCGACGTCGTTCTCGTTCCAGTGGTACGCGGACGGCCAGCGGATCGCCGGGGCCACGAGCTCGTCGTACACGCTGAAGGGCACCGACTACGGCAAGAAGATCACCGTGTCCGCGCGTTCCTACCGGGCGGGCTACGGCACCGTGCTGCGGCGCAGCGCGGCGACCGGCGAGGTGCTGGCGTCGGGCGTGCGGTGGGCGGGCGACGACGAGTACTCCTGGCTGGTGGGCCCGGACAGCGTGCCTGCGACGACCTACATCGTCCAGGCGGGCTCGGCCGAGTGCGAATGGGGGCGCCTGTCATCCGACGCGCTGCTCGCGTATGACCTCGGCTCGGGCCAGCGTCTGTTCAGGGTGCTGGACTCCGACTACGCCGTCTTCGCGAGCGAGAACTGCGGCACCTGGATCAAGTACTACCCCGGGATGGTCAGGACGAGCGCCTCGACGGCCGCGAACGGCGTCTATGCCCTCGGCGACCACCTGGAGCGCGGCGTGTACTCCACGAAGGGCCCGACGGACGCCGGGACCTCGTGCCGTTACACCTTCTACAAGAGCTTCCACGGCATCGAAGGCGTCCTGAGCCAGGGCGAGGTGTCGTCGGCCCACACCATCACGATGCCGTCGTCCGCGGTCGGTTTCGAGACGGCCGGCTGTAGCTGGAAGCGCATCGGCTGACCGGAGGTCCGGGGTCCGGGGAGTCGCGCCGAGTCGGTCTCGGCGCGGCTCCCCGTTTCTGATCCCGGGTGCCACTGGGTGATCTCCTCGGACTTTCGGGGACCTCGGCCGTCTGGCATGGCTACGTTCTTGGCAAGAGTCCTGCCGAACGCAGGCCCAGCGCGCCTGGGCATCCTGGGCGCCCCAGCCCGGAGTAGCCATGCACACACGCACACGACGTCTGTCCAGCGCGGTGGCCTCGGCCGCGGCCCTGGCGCTCCTCGTCCCTCCGGCGGCGGCGATCGCCGCGCCGGAACCCGACGGAGAGGCACGCGGCACCGTCGCCGCGAAGCCCCTCGACGGCACCGCTCGGGTCGCCCCGTCGGCGGACCCCGCGGACAAGATCAGCCCCGCCGCGGAGAGGACCTTCGCGGCGCGCGGCACGACCGACTACTGGCTGCGGTTCGACGACGTGCCGGATCTGTCGGCGGCGGACGGGATCACGGTCTGGTCGGAACGCGGCCGGTACGTGTACGACGCGCTCACTGCGGCGGCCGAGAAGGCCCAGGCGGGCACGGTCGCCGAGCTGGAGAGCGCGGGTGCCGAGTACACCTCGTACTGGGCGGCGAACGCGATCCTCGTCGAGGACGGGACGCTCGACGAGGCGGTCGAGCTCGCGGCCGACAGCGACGTCGTCGAGGTCCGCCCGACGGTGCGATACAGCATCCCTGAGCCCGTCGAGGTGGCCGGCGAGGCCGACGTCGCCGCGGCGGAAGCGGACGGCCACACGACGTGGGGTCTTCGCACCATCAACGCGGACGACATGTGGGCGGCGGGCTTCACGGGCGACGGTGTCGTCGTCGCCAACCTGGACTCGGGCGTCGCTCCGCACAGCGCCCTGTCGGAGAAGTACCGCGGTGCCGGGGCGAGCAACCCGAATGCCTACAACTACTTCTCGGCCGACGGCCTGTACTACCCGCACGACACGAACGAGGTGAGCCACGGCACCCACACCATGGGCACCATGGTGGGCGGCACGGTCGTCCGTGACGACGTGGAGCGGGCGGTCGGCGTCGCGCCGGGCGCGCAGTGGATCGCCGCAGCGGTCGGGGACGACCTGTCGGACGAGAACCTGGTCGCGGCAGGTCAGTGGCTCCTCGCGCCCTACGACCAGGCCTCCTCGAGTCCGACGCCCGATCCCGCCCGCCGACCGCACGTGGTCAACAACTCCTGGGGTGCCGAGTTCTCGACGGACCCCTTCATGGAGAACCTGATCACCGCCTGGGAGGCAGCGGGCATCTTCTCCACCTTCTCCAACGGCAACGCCGGTGAGGCAGGCTGCACCTCGGCGGGCAGCCCGGCCTCACGGCAGGCCAACTACGGCGTCGGCGCGTTCGGCACGGACGGCGAGATCGCGCCCTTCTCGTCGCGCGGCCCCGGCCAGAGCGGCACCGTCAAGCCGGACATCGCCGCGCCGGGCGTCCATGTCCTGTCGACCACCAGGACCGGGACGGCGTACCTGAACGGCACGTCGATGGCGGCCCCGCACGTCGCGGGTGCGGTCGCGCTGCTCTGGGACGCCGTCCCCGAGCTCGTCGGCGACGTACCCGCGACCCGGGCGATCCTCGACGCCTCAGCCCACGACAAGAACGACACGAGCTGCGGCGGCACGGCCGACGACAACAACGTCTGGGGCGAGGGGAGGCTCGACGTCCTGGCCGCGTACCGGCTGACCCAGGACGAAGAGGAGTTCGAGGCCACTCCCGCGCCCGTCATCTCCGGTGACGACTACCGGGTGGGCGTGCCGCTGACCGTGACCACCGACGCCTGGACGCCCGCCGCGTCGTTCACCTACCAGTGGCGCAGGGACGGCAGGGCGATCTCCGGCGCCACGGGGACGACCTACACGCCGACCGGTGCCGACGAGGGCCACCCGCTCACGGTGACCGTCACGGGGACGGCCGACGGCAGGATCCCGACGACTGCGACGAGCGCGGAGACACGCGGGATCCTCGATGGTCTCCTGAAACGGTCGACCCCGACGATCAGCGGCACCCACCGCGTGGGCTCGACCCTGCGCGCGCACGTGGGCTCGTGGACGCCCGGCACCACCTTCACCTACCAGTGGTTGGCGAGCAGCGAGGAGATCGTCGGCGCCAACGAGCCCACCTACACCCCGACGAGAGACCAGCTCGGCTGGCAGATGAGTGTCCAGGTCAGCGGCCGCCGGCCGGGCTACCTCCCGTCGCACGCGACCAGCGAGGGCGACGGCATCCCCAGGGTCACGTCGGGGATCATCGCCCAGCCCAAGCCGGTGATCGTCGGCCGCGCGACGCCGGGTGCCACACTGACCGCCTTCCGGCCGCCCTCGGTGGCCTCGCCCGACACCGTCTCCTACCGGTGGAGGCTCGACGGGCAGTCCATCCGGGGCGCTACGAAGAGCACCCTCACCATGAGGTCCGAGTGGAGGGGCCAAGTCATCACGGTCAGCGTGACCGTGAAGAAGGCCGCGTACAAGGACACGACCGTCACGTCCGCGGGCGCGCGGGTCGGGGGCACGTACACGGCGTCGCCCAACCCGGTCATCTCAGGCACCGCGCGCGTGGGCTCCACGCTCACGGCGATCCGCGGCACCTGGTCGCCCACACCGACGACGTTCTCGTTCCAGTGGTACGCGGACGGCCGGCCGATCTCCGGGGCCACGGCGTCGAAGTATGCGCTGAAGGGGACGGACTACAAGAAGGAGATCACCGTGACCGTGCGCACGTACCGGGCGGGCTACGGCACAGTGCTGCGGCGCAGCGCGGCGACCAGCGAGGTGCTGGCGTCGGCCGACCGGTGGCGGGGCGAGGGTGAGGAAGAACCCGTCCCGGCGGGGCCGGCGGGTACCACCTACATCGCGCAGGCGGGTTCGGCGGAGTGCTACTGGCGGCAGAACCAGTTCGGCGGGCAGCTCGGCTCCGGCGTCGGATCGGGACAACGCCTGCTCACCGTGCAGCCCAGCACCACCAACATCATGGCGAGCGAGAGCTGTGGGCTATGGATCAAGTACTACCCCGGGATGGTCAGTCCGAGCGAAGCGACCGCCGCGAACGGCGTCTACGTCCTCGGCGACCACCTCGGGCGTGGGGACTACTCCACCTCGGGCCCGGCCAATGCTGACATCCCGTGCAGGTACTTCTTCTACAAGGACTTCGAGGGCAAGGACACGTCGGTGATCAGCCACGGCGTGGTGCCGGAGGCCACGACCATCACGATGCCGGACGCCGCAACCGGCTTCGAGACCGTCGGCTGCACGTGGCGGCGGATCAACTGAGCCGCAGCCGGAGCGCCGGGCGTGCGGGGAAGGCCCTGCGCGCCCGGCGCTCCGGGTGATCTCCTCGGACTTTCGGCGACTTTGATCGGCGGGCAGGCCTACGGTCTTGACAAGAGTCCTGCCGAATGCAGGGCCCAGCGCGCCTGGGCATCCTGGGCGCACCAGCCCCGGGAGCAACCATGCATCCAGTCGTACGACGCCTCTCCAGAGCCCTGGCCTCGGCCGCTGCTCTGACCCTTCTCGTGACTCCGGCGGTCGCCGTCGCGGCACCTGACGGGAACGCCAGCGCAGGCAGCCCGACCACCGTGTCCAGCGCGGAGACGCGCGAGGCCGCCGACGTCCCCCTGGAGTCGTCGATACCGACGATCAGCGGCAGCGATCCCCTCCGGGTGGGTTCCCCCGTGCGAGCGATTGCGGGCTCGTGGACGTCGGGTACCCAGTTCACCTATCAGTGGTTCGTGGGCGGCGAGCCGATCAGCGGCGCGACGGGGCCCACCTTCACGCCGACCTGGGAGCACCGTGGCCTGAGGCTCTCCGTCCGGCTCGACGGCTCCCGGGAGGGCTACACCCCGGTGAGCCGGACCAGCGCGGCCACGGGCCGCGTCTATGTGGGGTACCTCTCCGTGGGGCTGCCGGTGATCGTCGGCAGCGCGACGCCCGGCGCCACGCTGACCGCGTCCCGGCCGGCGTCCGTCCCCTCGGACGTCGACATCTCTTATCGGTGGAGGCTCGACGGACGTTCCATCAGGGGCGCGAACCGGAGCACGCTGACCATGCGGTCCGAGTGGAGGGGCCACGAGATCACGGTCAGCGCGGAGGTCAGCAAGGTCGGGTACGTCGTCGAGAACGTCACGTCCCCGGCCGCGCGGGTCGGTGGTGCGTACGCGACGTCCCCGAACCCGACGATCTCCGGCACCCCGCGCGTGGCCTCAACGCTCAAGGTCGCGCGCGGTACCTGGTCGCCCATGCCGACGTCGTTCTCGTTCCAGTGGTACGCGGACGGTCACCGGATCCTCGGGGGCACGAGCTCGTCGTACACGCTCAAGCCCAGGGACTACGGCAAGAAGATCACCGTGACCGCGCGTTCCTACCGGGCGGGTTACGGCACCGTGCTGCGGCGTAGCGCGGCGACCAGCGAGGTGCTGGCACCGGCTAGGCGGTGGGTGGGCGACGACGAGCAGGCCCGGCCGGTGGGGCCGCCGGACGGCTTGCTTGCGACGATCTACATCGCGCAGGCGCGCTCGGCCGAGTGCACCTGGGAGCGCCGGTCTCCCACCGAGGTGCTCGGCTCCAGCGTCGGATCCGGCCAGCGCTTGTTCAAGGTGATCGACACCGATGACACCGCCTTCGCGAGCGAGAGCTGCGGGGTCTGGATCAGGTACTACCCCGGGATGGTCACACCGAGCGACGAGACGGCCGCCGACGGCGTCTACGCCCTCGACGACCACCTCGAACGCGGTGTGTACTCCACCTCCGGTCCGGCTGTCGCCGGCACGTCGTGCGCGTACACCTTCTACAAGGGCTTCTACGGCCAGGACGCGGTGATCGGCCAGGGCACCATCACGGAGGCCACGACCATCACGATGCCGAACGCCGCAGTCGGTTTCGAGACGGCCGGCTGCAGCTGGAAGCGCATCGGCTGAGCCGTCGCCAGAGCGCCGGGCGTGCGGGGGGAGACCCCGCGCGCCCGGCGCGCGTTGTCCGAGGAGCGCGGTAACGCCGCCCTCCTGGCCGCCGTTGCCGATCTCACCCCGGAACGCCCTGGGTGATTCCGGGGAGTTCCAGCGGCTGGTGGGGCTACTTTCTTGACAAGAGTCCTGCCAGATGCAGGCCCAGCGCGCCTGGGCATCCTGGGCGCACCAGCCCCGGGAGTAGTCATGCACCCACTCGTACGATGTTTCCCCAGAGTCCTGGCCTCGGCCGTCGCTCTGACGCTCCTCGTGACACCGGCGGCCGCCGTCGCCGCACCCGGTCCCGACGGGAGTGCCGACGGCGGCAGCCCGACCACGGTATCCAGCGCGGAGGCACGTGAGACCGGCGACATCCCCCTTGAGTCCTCCACCCCGAGGATCGAACCGAACATCAGCGAGCTGGTCATGGTGGGCGCGACGCTCAAGGCGCACGCGGGCACGTGGACCTCCGGCACCACGTTCACCTACCAGTGGTACGCGGACGGCGTGCCGATCAGCGGCGCGACCGGGTTCACCTACAGGCTGACCGCGGCGGAGTACGCCAAGAGACTCACCGTCCGGCTCGAGGGCTCCCGGGAGGGCTACACCTCGGTGAGCCGGACCAGCGAGCGCACGGACGCCGTCGAATGGGGAAGGTTCTCCCAGGCGCCCCCGAGGATCCTCGGCGCCGCGACGCCCGGTGCCACGCTCACCGTCTTCCGGCCGCGGGCGGTGCCTGAGCCCGACTCCGTCGAGTACCGGTGGTGGCTCGACGGGGAGCGCATCCGGGGCGCGACGCGGACCACGCTGACCGTCAAGCCCGAGTGGAGAGGTCATCTCCTCTCGGTCAGGATGTACCTGACGAAGCCCGGGTTCCTGGGAAAGCTGATCCCGCGGTCCGAGTACGTGCGGGTCGGGGGCGCGTACTCGAGGTCCCCGAACCCGGTGATCTCCGGCACCGCGCGTGTGGGTTCGACGCTCACGGCGATCCGCGGCACCTGGTCGCCCACGCCGACGACGTTCTCGTTCCAGTGGTACGCGGACGGACGGCCGATCTCCGGGGCCACGACGTCGAAGTACACGCTGACGGGCCCCGAGTACAAGAGGGAGATCACCGTCGTCGTGCGCACCTACCGCGCGGGCTGGGGCACCGTTGCGCGGCGCAGCGCGGCGACCGCCGAGGTGCTCGCGTCGGCCGTGCGGTGGCAGGCCGACGATACCGGCGAGCCCATCTACGTGGGGGAGGAACCGACCGGCGTGGTCCCGACGACCTACATCGCGCAGTCGGGCCCCAACAGCCTGTGCGTCTGGGAGCGCCTGCGACGCGACGGGGCTCAGCTCGCCGCGGACGAGGGATCGGGCCAGCGCATGTTCACGGTCCTTCCCATCGACTACACCGTGTACACGAACCACCAGTGCGGCGTCTGGATCAAGTACTACCCAGGGATGGTCACGACCAGCCACTCGACGGCCGCGAACGGCGTCTACGTCATAGGCGACCACATCGAGCGCGGCACGTACACCACGACCGGTCCGGCCGTCGCCGGCGAGCCGTGCACCTACACCTTGTACGAGGGTTTCTACGGCGAACCCGCCGTGGTCAGCCGCGGCGTGGTGACGGAGCCGACGAGCATCGAGGTGGGCGGCTCCGGGCACCTGGCCGGGTTCGCGACCGCGGGCTGCAGCTGGCAGTGGATCGACTGAGCCGCCGGCGGTGCGCCGGGTGGGCGGGGGAGACCCTGCCCGCCCGGCGCTCCGGGCTCCCGCGGGGCGCGCGGTAGCGTCGCCCCATGACAACGGCCGAGACCACCGCCGACCGCATCACCACCCTCCTCGAGAAGCACCCCGTCTGGGACGGTCACAACGACCTCCCGTGGGAGCTGCGCGAACAGTCGGCCTACGACCTCTCCGCCGTGGACATCGCGCAGCGGCTCACCACCACCCACACCGACCTGCCGCGGCTGCGTGAGGGCGGCGTCGGCGCCCAGTTCTGGTCCGTCTACGTGCCCGCCCAGCTCCAGGGCGGGGCGGCGGTCACGGCGACGCTCGAACAGATCGACTGCGTGCACCGCATGGTCGAGCGGTACCCGGACACCCTCCGGCTCGCCCTGACCGCCGCCGACGTCGAGCAGGCGTGGGCGGACGGGCGGATCGCCTCGCTCATGGGCGCGGAGGGCGGGCACTCCATCGACGGGTCCCTCGCCGTCCTGCGCATGCTCCACGCGCTCGGGGTGCGCTACATGACCCTCACGCACAACGACAACGTGCCCTGGGCCGACTCGGCCACCGACGACGAGGTGCTGGGCGGGCTCTCACCGTTCGGCGAGGACGTCGTGCGCGAGATGAACCGCCTCGGCATGCTCGTGGACCTCTCGCACACCTCAGCCGGCACCATGCGCGACGCCCTGCGCGTCACCACTGCCCCGGTCGTCTTCAGCCACTCCAGCGCCCGCGCCGTCTGCGACGTCCCCCGCAACGTGCCCGACGACGTCCTGGCCGCCCTCGCGACCAACGGCGGCGTCTGCATGGTCACGTTCGTGCCGCAGTTCGTGTCACCCGCCGTCGCCGAGTGGCGGGCGACGGGCGCGGAGGCGGCAGCGGCCGAGGGCATCAAGAACACCGACCTCGGGGCCTTCGAGCCCTTCATCGCCGAGTGGCGGTCCCGGCACCCGCAGCCCCGCACCACGCTGGCCGACGTCGTCGCGCACGTCGAGCACGTCCGTGAGGTCGCCGGCGTCGACCACGTGGGACTCGGCGGCGACTACGACGGGACCCCCACCCTCCCCGAGGGGCTGGAGGACGTCACGGGGTACCCTCGCCTGCTCGCGGCGCTCGCGGCGGGCGGCTGGTCCGACGCCGACCTCGGCAAGCTGACCAGCGGCAACGCGCTCCGCCTGCTGCGGGACGCCGAGTCGGTGGCGGCGCGGACCGCACGCTGACTCAGCTCGGCAGCTGCACGACCTTGCGCTGGAAGCCCAGGGCCACCTTCTGCAGGGACTCGAGCGGCTCCTGCTCGTTGTGGTAGCTGATCTGCCGCAGCATCGAGCCGGACGAGGCCAGCAGCGCGACGATCACGTCGCGCGCGTCCTCGCGGGTCTCCAGAGCCTCCTGCAGGAGGTCCTGGACGTGAGGTGACCTGAGGCCGTCCTCCTCGGGATCGAGCAAGGCTGTCAGGAGCGCTATCGACAACGAGCTTCCGTGGATGCTTGCCATGGTGGTCTCCCCCCGTAGAGGCCCGGGGTCCCGGGCATCAGGCACCCGCGGGCAGGCCCGCGGGGTACGCGTCCGATGCCCCCACCCCTGTGGCCTCGGTCGTGCACCCTTGTGTACCGCAGGTCCGGGCGTCGCGCCTGTTGACGGGGGCGAAACAGGGCCGAGGACGGCGTGTCGCACCCGCGTGGCAGTCAGTCCGCGTGCAGGAGCAGCTGGAACAGGACGTGGTCCTGCCACTGCCCGGCGATCTTCAGGTAGCCCGGTGCGAAGCCGATCCGCTCGAAGCCGATCCGGGTCAGCACCGCCTGGGACGCCTCGTTGTGGGGGAGGGTAGCGGCCTGCAGGCGATGCAGGCCAAGCTCGTCGCGAGCGTGCTCCACCAGCGCCTCGATGGCGCGGGTCATGATGCCCCGGCCAGTGAACCGGGCGTCCAGCCAGTAGCCGACGTGCCCGTTCTCGAAGGCGCCGTGCACGATGTCGGTGAGGTTCAGCCTGCCCACGATCTCGCCGTCCGCCTCGAGCACGGTGTACAGGGCCCGGCCGGTGGAGTTCTCCAGCACCTGGGCCCGGAGCTGCTCCTTGTGCCACTCCTGCGTGTAGAACGCCTCGGGCCGAGCGGGCTCCCAGGGGGTGAGGTACTCACGGTTGCGTCCGTAGGCGCTGGCGATCGCCTCGGCGTCGTCCTCGGTCAGCGCTCGGAGTGTGACGTCGTCGGTCAGAGCGGTCTCGAAGGGCATGGCGCCACCATAGTCCTGTGCTCTCCGGGGAGGCGTCTGCGCAGGTCAGCATGGTTATGCGCGCGGAAGTGCCTGGCCGGGAACTTTCCCGTCCCGAACGAGGTTGAGTGAGGTGGACTCAACTTTTCGAGTACCGGCTTGCTTCCACGCGAGCTCCGGCTTAAGTTGAGTGCAGAAGACTCAATCTGTCGGAGGAAGGCAGTCACATGGCACGCTCAGTAGGTATCGACCTCGGCACCACGAACTCGGTGGTGACCGTCCTCGAGGGTGGAGAGCCCACCGTCATCGCCAACGCGGAGGGCTCGCGGACCACCCCGTCGGTGGTCGCGTTCTCCAAGACCGGCGAGGTGCTGGTCGGTGAGGTCGCCAAGCGTCAGGCGGTCACGAACGTCGACCGCACCATCTCGTCGGTCAAGCGCCACATGGGCACCGACTGGACGGTGAGCATCGACGACAAGAAGTACACGCCGCAGGAGATCTCGGCCCGCATCCTGGGCAAGCTCAAGCGCGACGCCGAGGAGTACCTCGGTGAGCCCGTCACGGAGGCCGTGATCACGGTTCCGGCGTACTTCAACGACGCCGAGCGCCAGGCCACGAAGGACGCCGGCCAGATCGCGGGCCTCGACGTCAAGCGCATCGTCAACGAGCCCACCGCGGCGGCCCTCGCCTACGGCCTGGACAAGGGCAAGGAGGACGAGCTCATCCTCGTCTTCGACCTCGGTGGTGGAACCTTCGACGTCTCCCTGCTCGAGGTGGGCAAGGACGAGGACGACTTCTCGACCATCCAGGTGCGCGCCACCTCGGGTGACAACCGCCTCGGTGGCGACGACTGGGACCAGCGCATCGTGGAGTACCTCATCAAGCAGGTGAAGAACTCCTCGGGCGTCGACCTGTCGAAGGACAAGATCGCGCTGCAGCGGCTCCGCGAGGCGGCCGAGCAGGCCAAGAAGGAGCTCTCGTCCTCGACGAGCACCAACATCTCGATGCAGTACCTGTCGATGAGCGAGAACGGTCCCATCCACCTGGACGAGAAGCTCACGCGCGCCCAGTTCCAGCAGATGACGCAGGACCTCATCGACCGCACCAAGGCGCCGTTCCACGCCGTGATCCGCGACGCCGGCATCTCCGTCTCGGACATCGACCACGTCGTGCTCGTGGGTGGGTCCACCCGCATGCCCGCCGTGAGCGACGTCATCAAGGAGCTCACCGGTGGCCGCGAGCCCAACAAGGGCGTCAACCCGGACGAGGTCGTCGCCGTCGGTGCCGCCCTGCAGGCCGGCGTCATCACCGGTGACCGCAAGGACGTCCTCCTGATCGACGTCACGCCGCTCTCCCTCGGTATCGAGACCAAGGGTGGCGTGATGACCAAGCTCATCGAGCGCAACACGGCGATCCCGACCAAGCGCAGCGAGGTCTTCTCCACCGCCGACGACAACCAGCCGTCCGTGGCGATCCAGGTGTTCCAGGGCGAGCGCGAGTTCACGCGCGACAACAAGCCGCTGGGCGTCTTCGAGCTCACCGGTATCGCGCCTGCCCCGCGTGGCGTGCCCCAGATCGAGGTCACGTTCGACATCGACGCCAACGGCATCGTGCACGTGTCCGCCAAGGACCGCGGCACGGGCATGGAGCAGTCGATGAAGATCACCGGCGGTTCGGCACTGCCCAAGGACGACATCGACCGCATGGTCAAGGACGCCGAGCTGCACGCGGAGGAGGACAAGAAGCGTCGCGAGGAGGCGGACACCCGCAACCAGGCCGAGGCGTTCGCGTACTCCATGGAGAAGCAGATCGCGGACAACCGCGACAAGCTCCCCGCGGAGGTCGTCACCGAGGTCGAGGCGGACATCGCCGCGGTCAAGTCCGCGCTCGAGGGTGAGGACGCCGACGCCGTCAAGACGTCGTACGAGAAGCTGGGTGCCTCCTCGCAGAAGATCGGCGAGGCGCTGTACGCGTCCGAGCAGGCGGCGCCGCAGAGCGCCGACGGCGCACCGCAGGCGAACGCCCAGTCCGCCCCTGACGAGGACGTCGTCGACGCCGAGATCGTGGACGACGAGGAAGAGCGCAAGTGACCGAAGAGAACCCGCAGGGGACCCCTGAGCCCGAGGGCTCGGAGGAGCACCCCTTCCACTTCACGGACAAGCGCAAGGTGAACAACTCCGGGGAGCAGAGCCGCCCGGCCGAGCCGTCGGACGAGGCTGCTTCGGACGACGAGACCGCCCCGGTGGCCGAGCCTGCCGAGACCGACGTCGACCCGCTGGAAGGACTCGACTTCGAGCCGTCCGGTGAGGCGGCCGAGGCCTCGGAGGTCCTCAAGGCGAAGGCTGAGGCCGCGGAGCACCTGGACGCGCTGCAACGCGAGCGGGCCAGCTTCACGAACTACCGCAACCGGGCGCTGCGCGACCAGGAGGCGGCGCGGAACCGGGGTGTGCAGGACGTGCTGGCCGCACTGCTGCCCGTGCTCGACGACGTCGAGCGCGCGAAGCAGCACGGCGAGCTGAGCGGAACCATGGCGGCGATCGCGGAGAAGCTCGACCAGAGCCTGCAGAAGTTCGGCGTCGAGCGGTTCGGCAAGGTGGGGGAGGAGTTCGACCCCAACCTGCACGAGGCGCTCATGCACTCGACCGACGCAGAGGCGACGGCCTCCACGGTGAACCTCGTGGTGGAGCCCGGGTACAAGATCGGCGAGAAGGTGGTCCGGGCGGCACGCGTGGGCGTCGTCGGACCGGAGTGACTTCTCGGTGGTCGAGCTCGCCGAGACCTCGGTCTCGGCG
>NZ_JBHXBG010000041.1:0-34081 GCF_042726755.1 Promicromonospora sp. NPDC060271
GTCGGCCGACCGCGGGCCGACGGCCGACCACCGTGTCGGCGACCACTATCCGTTGCTCTCGGCGAAGCGCTTGTGGGCGCCGTTGACGAGGTCCAGGTAGCCCTGCAGGTTCTGGCCCTCGAGCTCGGCGACGTACGCGTCCCACTCGCTGAGGTCACGCTCGCCGAGGATGAACTTCAGCGTGTTCGTGTTGACGGTGTCCGTGAGCGTCGTCGTCAGGAGCGAGGCCTGCTCGAGCTCCGCCTCGTTCAGCGGCGCGGGCGGGAACGGCTCGCGCGGCGTCCTCGTCGAGAGCACCGAGTCGATGTACTCCACGAACTGCGGCGAGTTGTACGACTCCTTGAGGGCCCTGGACTCGGTGCCACCCGCGAGGACCTGCGACGCGAAGCCCAGGTCCTTCTCGATGTCCGTGCCCGCTCCGAAGTTGATGTTGAACGAGTCGAGCGAGTAGCCGGGCTCGAGCGTGAACTTCCCGTCGTCGGACTTGGTGTAGGTCTCGCCCTCGACGCCCCATTGCAGCATCTCGCGGGCGTCGGGGTTGTAGTACAGCCAGTCCAGGAACTGCAGCATGGCGATGAAGTGCGGGTCGTCCTTGGCCTCGGCGTTGACCATGAAGCCGTGCCAGAAGTTGCGCGGCTCGACGACCTGGCCGGCCTCGCCGCCCAGCGGGGCGATCTGGACGACCTCGTGGTTGCCCTTGCCGACGGTCTCGTCCAGGGCCGTCGAGAACTCCTGCACCGTGCCGTTCGAGCCGGAGGCCGCGAAGACCTTTTCGCCGGCGAACTTCTCGGTGACCGTCCCGGCGCCGTCGTTGGTGGCGGTGAACGACTCGGGGTCCAGCAGCCCGTCGTCCACCAGGCCGCGGAAGTACTCGACCATGTCCCGGTAGCCGTCCGACGTGCCTGCGTAGACGAACTCGCCCGCCTCCTTGTCGTAGAACGTGCCGTCGCCGAAGCCCCAGCCCGCCCTGGTCCCGAAGGCGTGCGAGGCGTAGTTGAGCATCGACTGGCCCTCGAAGCCGTCGGCCAGCGGGTAGCTGTCGGGGTACTTGGCCTTGATCTTCTCCAGTCCCGTCCGGAGCTCGTCCCACGTCTGCGGGATGGGCGCGCCGACCTCGTCGAACACGTCCTTGCGCAGCAGGAGCGTGAAGACCGGGACCGAGACCTCCTGCAGGCCGGGCATCATGTAGTACTTGCCGTCCGCCTGGCGCAGGTTGTCGATCATCGGGCGCAGGTCCCACTCCTCCACGTACTTCTGGAAGTTGGGCATGTACTCCTCGTAGTCGCTGAGCGGCAGCACGGCGCCCGACGCCGCGAAGCTCCGCTCGTCGCCCGTGTAGACGAGCGGGATGATGTACGGAGCGTCACCGGCGCTGAGCAGGAGGCTGCGCTTCTCCACCGCGTCGCTGAACGGGATGTTGGTCAGGTCGAGGGAGACGTTCGTCCGCTCCTCGATCTCGTCGAAGAGCCGCCAGGAGTCCTTGATCGGGGACTCGGGCCAGTCCGTCCAGAGCATGGAGAAGCTCACCGGCTCGGTGGCCTTGAACTGCTGGTCCGCCTCGAACGTCTCCATGGAGCCTGCGGTCTGCTCGAGGCCGTCGACCTCGCCGTCCCCGCCGCCGTTCGCGCTGCACGCCGCCAGGGCGAGCAGGGCCACCGCGCCGACGACCGCAGTCATGCGCCGGCCTGCTCGTCGGGATCTCATGTCACGAGTCATGTCTCTCCTCATTGAGAACTGAGCCCGAGCGTCGTTACCCGGGTGTCACATGCGCCGGCCACCCTCGACCGAAACCGTTTTCTACTGCCGAATTTTAGCGTTAAACTAGGGCAGGCCGGGGCGCTCGTCAACCCCCTCGTCCAGCCCGGGAGGTGGCAGCAGATGGTCACGATGAGCGACGTCGCCCGCGAGGCGGGCGTCTCGATGATGACCGTGTCGAACGTGCTCAACGGCCACCGCCGCGTCGTCGCGCCCACGCGTGAGCGGGTCATGAACGCGATCGAGAAGCTCGGGTACGAGGTCAACCTCACGGCGCGACACCTGCGGTCCGGCCGCACCGACACGATCGCCCTGATCGTGCCGAGCTTCCACGACTACTTCAGCGCGGTAGCGGACCGGATCGCGCCCATCGTGGAGGCGAGCGGCCGGCACCTCGTCCTCGAGCGCACCGGTGCGCGGCCCGAGAGCGAGATCGAGTCGTTGAGCGTCGGACGCCTGCAGATGTACGACGGCGTGGTCCTCTCGGTGGCCGGGCTCGACCGCGAGCGGCTGGAGAGCGTCAGGACCAGGGCCCCGATCGTGCTCCTCGGCGAACGAGAGGTCCCCGCGCGGTTCGATCACGTCGGGCTCGCGAACGAGGAGGGCGCACGGCTCGCCACCGCGCACATGCTCGCCCGGGGCGCACGCAGGATCCTCGTGCTCGGCGGCGCGCCGGACGAGACGTCTGGCATGGCCTCGCTGCGCCGAGCCGGGTGGGCGGCGGCGCACCGCGACGCGGGCGTGCCCGCCGACAGCGCGCTCGTCGTCCCCGTGACGACGTACTCGGCACGCGAGTCACGTGAGGTGCTGGGTGGCCTCCTCGAGGCGGGCCTGCGTGTCGACGGGATCTTCGCGGTGACCGACACCGTCGCGCTCGGGGCCATGGCCGCGCTGGCCGACCGCGGGATCGGCGTCCCCGACGACGTCCAGGTGGTGGGCTTCGACGACCTGGACGTCGGGAAGTACCTGTCCCCGAGCCTGACGACGATCGACCCGAACCACGACGAGGTCGCGCGGAGCGCGATCCGCCTGCTCGAACGGCGGATGGCGGGCCACGACGACCCGCCCGAGCGCGTGGTGGTCCCCGTCCGTCTCGTGGCGCGGGGTTCGACGCGCCCCTGACCGGCCCTGACCTGACCGGCACCGCGCAGGACTACCTCGGGGTCACGCGGGCGCCGTCCTTCCAGACCTCGGACACCAGTGGCACGCCCGGGCGGTAGGCCAGGTAGGTGTGGCCTGGGGCATCGAGCACCGCGAGGTCGGCGCGGGCCCCGACGCCCAGGTGGCCGACGTCGTCCCGCCGGAGGGCAGCCGCCCCGCCGGCCGTCGCCGACCAGAGGGCCTCGGCGGGGCTCATCCGCATCTCGCGCACCGCGAGCGCCACGACGAACGGCATCGACGAGCTGTAGCCCGAGCCAGGGTTGCAGTCCGTGGCCAGCGCGACGGGCACGCCAGCGGCGAGCAGCCGGCGTGCGTCCGGGTAGGGCGACCGGGTGGAGAACTCGACGGCGGGCAGCAGGGTCGCGACGGTGCCTGGCCCCCGCGACCCGCCGGGGTCCGCGGACCAGGACCCGGCCAGCGCGTCGACGTCGGCGTCCGTCAGGTGGGTGCAGTGGTCGACGCTCGCCGCACCGACCTCGACCGCGAGCCGGACGCCGGGGCCCGCCGAGAGCTGGTTGCCGTGCACGCGGGCGCCGAGCCCCGCCCGGAGGCCTGCGCGCAGCACAACCCGGGACTCGTCCTCGTCGAACGCGGTGGGTGCGGCGGGCTCGCAGAACACGTCGACCCAGCGGGCATGGGGCGCGCAGGCGGCGAGCATCGGCCCGGTCACGAGGCTGAGGTAGCCGGGGCGGTCGTCGGCGTACTCGGCGGGGACGGTGTGGGCGCCGAGGTAGGTCGTCTCCGGCGTGAGCTCCCGGGCGATCCGCAGCGTCCGGGCCTCGGTGGCGACGTCCTGGCCGTAGCCGCTCTTGATCTCGACGGTGGTGGTGCCCTGCGCGAGCATCTCCCGGACCAGGGCCTGGGCGCGCGCCCGCAGGGTGTCCTCGCCGGCCGCGCGGGTGGCGGCGACGGTGGTGGCGATGCCGCCGCCCGTGTACGGCTCGCCGGTCATCCGCGCGGCGAACTCGGCGGACCGGTCGCCCGCGAACACGGTGTGCGAGTGGGAGTCGACGAAGCCGGGGATGACGCACCGCCCGCCGAGGTCGACCGCGACGTCGGCCGCGGGCGCCGACGCGGCGGGCCCCGTCCAGGCGATCCGGCCGTCGTCCACGACGACGGCGGCGCCCGTCACGATCCCGAGCCCGCCCCCGAGCCCCGGGTCGTTGGTGACCAGCTCGCCGATGTTCGTCAGCACCACGCTCATGCTTCGCTCCCCTGTGTCAGGTCCCGGCCGGCCAGCGCCCAGACCTCCTCGATCGCGTCGGCGAGCATGCGCCCGACGTCTCCGGCCCGGTGCTCGCCGCCACGCACCACCACCTCGCCGCCCGCCACGACGTCCGACACGTCGCCGACGCCCGCGACCAGCGCGACCTGGGCCGGGTCGGTCCCCGCTGTGCGCACGGTGTCCAGTCGGACCGCCACCAGGTCGGCGGGCGCCCCGACGGCGATCCGCCCGGCGTCCGGCCTGCCGAGTGCGGCGTGCCCGGCGGACGTCGCCAGCTCGGTCAGCGTCGCGGGCGGGAACGAGCCCCGCAGCCCCGTCGCGAGGCGTTCGTGCTCCTCGACGCCGCGTGCCTCGGCGAGCACGTCGGCGCCGACGTGCTGGTCGGTGCCGACCGACAGCGGGCTGCCCGCCCGCAGCAGCCGCAGCCCTGGAGCGATGCCGTCGGCGAGGTCGCGCTCCGTCGTCGGGCAGAGGCAGACGCCCGTGCCGGAGGCGCCGAGCAGGGTCACGTCGTCGTCGGTCAGGTGGACCGCGTGCACGGCGGTGGTGCCGGGGCCGAGCGCTCCGGCGTCGTGCAGCAGGCGGGTGGGCGTGACGCCGAAGGCCCCGAGCGCGGCCTCGTTCTCCCCGGGCTGCTCGGACAGGTGCACGTGCAGCGGCGCCCCGGCCTGCCGGGCCCAGCGCGCCAGCTCGGCGAGCTCCGGCGGCGTGACGGCGCGCACCGAGTGGGCGGCGGCGCCGACGAGCACGCGGTCGTCGTCGGCCCAGGCGGCGCGGAGCGCGTCGACCCGGCGCGCCCACGCCGCGACCGCGCCGTCGCCGAAGCGCCGCTGCTCGGGCGCGAGCGGCTCATGGCCGTCGGGGCCGAGGCCGCCGTGCAGGTAGCAGGTGTCGAGCAGGGTGAGGTGCACCCCGGCGTCCCGGGCCGCGGAGCGCAGGGCCTCGGCCATGGCGTTCGGGCCGCCCTCGGACGCCGGGTACGGCGTCCCGTCGGCGCGGTGGTGCACGTAGTGGAACTCGCCGACGGCGGTGGTCCCGCCGAGTGCCAGCTCCGCGTACACGGCGCGCGCCAGCCGCTCGTACAGCTCCGGGGTCAGGGTCGTGGCCAGGGCGTACATGCCCTCCCGCCAGGTCCAGAAGGAGCCGCCGTCGGCGTGCGTCCGCCCGCGCAGGGCGCGGTGGAACGCGTGCGAGTGCGCGTCGGCCAGCCCGGGCAGCACGACGCCGCCCAGCCGCACGTCGCCGCCCGACGCCGTGACCCCGCGCTCGACGCCGACGATCCGCCCCCTGTCGACCTCGACCCGCACACCCTCGACGACGCTCGCGGGCGCTCCGCCGTCGCCGGGTACCCAGGCCCGCTCGCACCAGAAGCTCATCGCCCCTCCCCCGCGGCGGCGCCACCATCGCCGGATGATCGGTAAGACGTCAGGTGATCGGCATTCCGGGCTGCCGACCACCTGACGTTCTGCCGATCTCGCGGTTCCGTGAGCAGATCCGCGAGGACCGCCGTGAGGGCAACCACGCCCGCGTCGCAGTCGGCCTGCTCCGCGAGCTCAGCCGGCGAGTGCGAGACCCCCGTGGGGTTGCGCACGAACAGCATCGCCGTCGGCACACCGGCGGCGGCGAAGATCCCGGCGTCGTGCCCGGCGCCGGTCCCGATCACGGGTGCGGGCAGGCCGGAGCCCGGCCGTCCGACGACGTCGGCGAGCCGCGCCGCGAGCGCCGGGTCGAACACGGTGGCGGGCGTCCACGACTCCTCGACAGGGCTCCAGCCCCCGGCCGGCCCGAGGTCCGGCGCGTCGAGCGGTCCCGCGAGAGCGGCCAGGACCGTGCGGACAGCATCCTCCGTCTCCGCGCGGGCGTCGATCCAGGCGCGGACCCGGGACGGGATCGCGTTGACGCCGTTCGGCTCCACCTGGACCTTGGCCAGCGTCGCGAGCGCACCGGCGTGCTCGGCGGCCGCGCGGACGTCGGTGATGAGCCGCGCGAGGTCGAGCATCGGGTCGTGGCGGTGGGCGAGCGGCGTCGTGCCGGCGTGGTTCGCCTCGCCCGCGAGGTCGACGCGCCAGCGGCCGTGCGGCCAGATGGCGGCGCCGACGGCGACCGGTGCGGCCTCGTCCGCGGGCAGGTCGGCGAGGTAGCGCCCCTGTTCCACGTGCAGCTCGACGAAGACGCCGACCCGCGCGAGGGCTTCGTCGTCGCGCCCGTAGTGCTCCAGCGACACACAACCTGTCGGGACCCGCCCCAGCACGTCCGCGAGGCTGTCCCCGGCGCCGTCGCGCAGCGCGAGCAGCCGGTCCGCGCCCACGGTCCCGGTCACGGCCCGCGAGCCGAGGCAGGCGAGCCCGAACCGGGCGCCCTCCTCGTCGGAGAAGTTCACGATCCCAAGCGGCCGCTCCGGGCGCACACCCGCCGCGCGCAGGGCGTCGAGCGCCGCGAAGGCGCTCGCCACCCCGAGCGGGCCGTCGAACGCGCCGCCGCCGGGCACGGAGTCGAGATGGCTGCCCGTCACGACGCCGGGTCCGTCGGCGTCCGGGTCGCCCCACCACGCCCACTGGTTCCCGGCGCGGTCGGTCACGACGTCCAGGCCCCGCGCGTCGGCCTCGGCGGCGAACCACTCGCGCAGGGCCAGGTCGTGCGCCGTCCAGGCGAACCGCTCGTAGCCGCCCGACGGCGCCCGGCCGACGTCGGCGATCGCGTCGAGCAGCCGCCCCACCGACCTCGTCCCGCCCGGCGCACCGAGCGCGCCAGGACCAGGACCCGTCACGGCGTCTCCCGCATCGGCACGCGCAGCCCGCCGCGCTCGGCCGCCACCACGGCGTCGTCGTACCCGGCGTCGACGTGCCGCAGCACGCCGGTCGCGGGGTCGTTGGCGAGCACCCTGGCCAGCTTCTCGGCGGCCAGCGGCGTGCCGTCGGCGACCGAGACCTGGCCGGAGTGCAGCGACCGCCCCATGCCGACGCCGCCGCCGTGGTGGATCGAGACCCACGTGGCGCCGGAGGCGGTGTTCATCAGGGCGTTCAGCAGGGGCCAGTCGGCGATGGCGTCGGAGCCGTCCGCCATCGACTCCGTCTCCCGGTACGGGGACGCGACGGAGCCGGAGTCCAGGTGGTCGCGCCCGATGGCGAGCGGCGCGGAGATCTCGCCCGACGCGACGAGCTCGTTGAACCGCACCCCCGCGATGTCGCGCTCGCCGTGCCCGAGCCAGCAGATGCGCGCGGGCAGGCCCTGGTAGGCGACCCGGTCCTGGGCAGCGCGGATCCAGCGGCCGAGGTGGTCGTTGTCGGGGAAGAGGTCGAGCACCGCCCTGTCCGTCACGGCGATGTCCTTCGGGTCCCCGGACAGCGCGGCCCAGCGGAACGGGCCCTTGCCCTCCGCGAACAGCGGGCGGATGTAGGCAGGCACGAACCCCGGGAAGTCGAACGCCCGCCCGTACCCGCCCTGGCGGGCCTCGTCGCGGATCGAGTTGCCGTAGTCGAACACCTCGGCGCCCGCGTCCTGGAAGCCGACCATGCCCTCGACGTGCCGGGCCATGGACTCCCGGGCCCGGTCCGTGAACGTGGCCGGGTCCTTCTCGGCGAGGTCGGCCCAGTCCTCCAGCGCGACGCCGGACGGCAGGTACGACAGCGGGTCGTGCGCCGAGGTCTGGTCCGTGACGATGTCGATCTCGACGCCGTGGCGCAGCAGCTCGGGCACGACGTCGGCCGAGTTGCCGACCACGCCCACCGACAGCGCGCGCCGCTCCTTCTTGGCCGCGAGCGCCAGCGTGACGCCCTCGTCCAGCGACGGTGCGACGACGTCGAGATAACGGGTCTCGACACGACGGTGCAGGCGCGCCGGGTCGACGTCGACCACGAGGCACACGCCGCCGTTGAGCGTGACGGCCAGCGGCTGGGCGCCGCCCATGCCGCCGCAGCCGCCGGTCAGGGTGAGGGTGCCCGCCAGGGTGCCGTCGAACCTCTTCGCGGCGACGGCGGCGAACGTCTCGTAGGTGCCCTGGAGGATGCCCTGCGTGCCGATGTAGATCCACGACCCGGCGGTCATCTGCCCGTACATGGTCAGGCCGAGCTGCTCCAGGCGGCGGAACTCGGGCCAGGTCGCCCAGTCCCCCACGAGGTTCGAGTTGGCGATGAGCACGCGCGGCGCCCACTCGTGCGTGCGCAGCACGCCCACCGGCCGCCCGGACTGCACCATCAGCGTCTCGTCCTCACGCAGGTCCGTGAGCGAGCGGACGATCGCGTGGTAGCTCGGCCAGTCCCGCGCGGCGCGGCCGGTGCCGCCGTAGACGACCAGGTCGTCGGGCCGCTCGGCCACCTCGGGGTCGAGGTTGTTCATGAGCATGCGCAGCGGGGCCTCGGTCTGCCAGCTCCGGGCGGTCAGGGTGGTGCCGCGCGGCGCGCGGACGGCGACGGGGGTACCCCGGTCGTACGGCTGGTTCATGGTCTGCTCCAGTTCGGTATCGGTCGAGGTGTCAGTCGAGCTGCCCGACGGCGGACGTCGCGGCCGCCGTGATCTGGCCCGTCGCGACGAGCTGGACCACGTGCTCGATCTCCGGCGCGAGATAGCGGTCCGGTCCGGGACCGGGCACGCCGGCGCGGACGGCGTCGCGCACCGCGCCGGTGCCCGCCGCGGGGGCCTCGGTGCGCAGGTCGAGGGCGCGCGTGGCCGTCAGGATCTCGATGGCCAGCACGCGGGTGAGGCCGTCGACGGACCGGCGGAGCTTGCGCGCGCCCGCCCAGCCCATGGACACGTGGTCCTCCTGCATGGCGGAGCTCGGGATCGAGTCCACGCTCGCCGGTGCGGCGAGGCGCTTCAGCTCCGAGACGATCCCGGCTGCCGTGTACTGGGCGATCATGTGCCCGGAGTCGACGCCGGGGTCGTGCGCGAGGAACGCGGGCAGCCCCTCGGACCGGGAGACGTCGAGGAACCGGTCGGTGCGCCGCTCGCTCATGCTGGCCAGGTCGGCGGCCGCGATGGCGAGGAAGTCGAGCACGTACGCGACGGGCGCCCCGTGGAAGTTGCCGTTGGACTCCACGCGCCCGTCGGTCGTGACCACCGGGTTGTCGATGGCGGAGGCCAGCTCCCGGCCCGCGACCGTGGCCGCGTGCTCCAGGGTGTCGCGCGCGGCGCCGTGCACCTGGGGTGCGCAGCGCAGGGAGTAGGCGTCCTGGACGCGCGTGCACGCGGGGTTCCCGGCGTCGTCCAGCTCGCGGTGGCTCGCCATCAGCGGCGAGCCCGCCAGGATCCGGCGCAGGTTGGACGCCGATGCCGCCTGGCCCGGGTGCGGGCGCATACCGATCAGGTCCTCGGCGAACGGTGCGTCCGACCCGAGGAGCGCCTCGACGCTGAGCGACGCGGCGACGTCCGCCGTCGTCAGGAGACGCCGCAGGTCGTGGACGGCCAGGCAGAGCATGCCGAGCATCCCGTCGGTGCCGTTGATGAGGGCCAGGCCCTCCTTCTCGGCGAGCGAGAGGGGCGCGATGCCGGCGTCGCGCAGCGCGTCGGCGGCATCGACCAGCCCGCCCTCGGTGTCGTGCACCTGGCCCTCCCCCATCGCGGCGAGCGCGACGTGTGCGAGCGGCGCGAGGTCTCCCGAACAGCCGAGCGACCCGTACTCGTGCACCACGGGCGTGATCCCGGCGTTGAGCATCGCGGCGTAGGTCCGCGCCGTCACGGGCCGCGCCCCCGTGTGGCCGGTGACCAGCGTGGCGAGCCGCAGGAGCTGCAGCGCCCGCACCACCTCGGTCTCGACCTCCGGCCCGGACCCGGCCGCATGCGACCGCACGAGGCTGAGCTGGAGCTGCGCGCGCATCTGCGTCGGGATGTGCCTACGGGCCAGCGCCCCGAAGCCGGTGGAGACGCCGTAGTGCGGCACGGCGTCGTGCGCCAGGTCGTCGATGACGCCGCGATTTCGCGCCATCCGGGCGAGCGCGGACTCGTGGATCTCGACGGACGCGCCGTGGCGGGCGACGGCGACCACCTGGTCGATCGTCAGCGGCGTGCCGTCGAGGATCACGTGCTGGGGCAGGTCCAGACCGGCCACGCGGGTGCCGGGCGTCGGTGCCGCGTCGTGCAGGGTGCTCATGCGCCCATAAAACCTCGCGGATCTCCGCCCGACCCGCCGGAGAGGGGAGATAGGGTCTGGGATACGAGACACCAATGTGGTCGGCAGTCTGTCAGGTGATCGGCAGCCCGGATTGCCGATCACCTGACGGACTGCCGATCATCCGCCCCCTCAGGAGGAAGCCGTGGCCGGGAGCAGTGCCGTTCCCGCTGCGCGGAGCACCGCGCGGCTGCTCTCGTTCCTCGCGGCGCAGCCCGGGCCCGTGCCCGCCGGCGCCATCGCGCACGGCATCGGGGTGCCGCGCTCCAGCGTCTACCACCTGCTGTCCGTGCTGCGGGACGAGGGGTTCGTGCGGCACTTCCCCGACGAGCGCCGCTACGGCCTTGGCGTGGCCGCCCTCGGCCTGGGCAGCGCGTACACCCGGCAGGCGCCGCTCACGCGCCTGGCGGCGCCGGTCGTCGCCCGCCTCGTGGAGGCGGCGGGCGAGAACGGGCACCTCGCCGTCCTGAACGGCAGGGAGGTCCTCTACCTGGTGGAACAGCGGGCGGCGGGCCGCCCGCCCCTCGTGACCGACGTCGACGTCCACCTCCCCAGCCACCTCACCGCCAGCGGCCGGGCCGTGCTCGCGCTGCTGCCCCCGGCGCAGGTGCGGGCCCTCTACCCGACGCCGGGGTCGTTCACCGACCTGACCAGCGCCGGCCCGCGCACGCTCCGCGAGCTGCGGACGGTGCTGCGTTCCGCGCGCGAGCGGGGTTTCGCGGTGGAGGACGGCGAGGTGACGGCCGGGTTCGCCTCCGTAGCGGCCGCGGTCGTCGACCACACGGGGCGACCGGTGGCGGGCCTTGCGGTGACCTTCCGCTCCGATGCGTACGACGACGACGCACGGGCCGGCCTCGCCGAGCAGGCGACCCGCGCCGCGCAGGAGGTCAGCCGGAGGCTGGGCGCGCGGTGAGGCCTCAGGCCGCCGTCGCGCCGCCGGAGCCCGGCGTGACCAGCTCCGCCCTCAGCCGACGGCGTTGATGACACCGCTGATGATGAGCGCGGTGAGCGTGGTCCACGCGATGATCGCGACGGCCTGCCAGATCAGGATGCGGGTCTTGCCGACGCCCGAGGCGGCGAGCATGGTGGCCGTGAAGTGCGTTGGCAGCAGGAGCGGGCCGAGCAGGCTCACGCCCGGGACGCCGTAGCGCTCGTACGCGCGCTGGAACTTGGCCTTGCGCGTGGCGCTCCGCGAGCCGTCCACGGCGGGCGCGGTCATCAGGACGGTCTCACCACCGGCGGGTGCCCCGGCGCGTGCGGCGGCCTTCGCCCGGTGCCGCGTCACGACGGCGTCGCGGGCACCGGAGCTGAGCAGCACCAGCGCGGCCACGCAGAGGAAGTTGCCGACGGCCGCCGCGACCGCTGCGACGACGGGGTGAATACCGCCGATGATGCCGATCGCGACCCCGCCCTCACCCTCGATGAAGGGGATCGCTCCGGCGGCCGCGACGATGACCGGCTGGAGCAGGTCGGGCACCTTCCCGACGAGGTCCTGGAGGATTTCGATGAGGCTCATGGTGTGCTCCTGTCGGTGTGGGCTGCGGGGGGGTCTCCCCCGTCCTGAACCCAGTCCACCGGTCGGGCGCGCGGCCCAGAAGTGCCCGGCTGTCACCGCTTCCCGGGCCCTTCGCACGCCGCCTCCATGACATGTGTCATGGCCGTAGCCTGAGCGGATGAGCAGCCAGCCCGAGTCCGCGGCCGTCACGGCGGCAGTGGAGGCCCGCAGCGCGCTACGGCTCACGCGGAGCATCAGCGTGACCTGGTGGTACGTCGCCTCGAGCGTCGTGTCCTTCGAGCTGGCGATCGTCGTGTTCGCGGTGGCCACCGTCGTCGACGCCGGCTTCGGTGGCGCGCTGGTCGCCGCCGTCTGCGTGAGCGCGCTGCTGTGGTGGCTCGCGACGCTGCATCCGTTGCTCGAGTACCGGCGTCGGACGGCCGATGCGCCGCTCGTGGTCTGGCGGCACCACCTGGCGTCGTTCGTGACCGCGGCGGTCTTCGGGCTCGTGGCCGGGATCGCCACCGGGCAGTGGGTGGCGGGCGTCCTGCCGCTGGTCCAGGCACTCATGCTGCTGAACTGGCCGCCGGGCGTACGCCTCCGCATGGTGCTGGCCGCGACCGCCCTGCTCGTCGCCCTGTCGGTGATCGACTTCCGCCTCGTCGCCGGGGAGGGCGACAGCGCGAACGGCATCCAGCTCGCCGCCTTCGCCATCCTGCTCCCGCCCGTCACGGTCTCGTCGCTGTGGTGGTGGGACGTGCTGGTCGCGCTCGACCGGGCCCGCACCTCGGAGGCGAAGCTCGCCGCGACCCAGGAGCGGCTGCGGCTGGCCACCGACGTGCATGACCTGCAGGGCCACCACCTCCAGGTCATCGCCCTGCAGCTCGAGCTCGCCGAACGGCTCATGCCCCGCGACCCGGACGCGGGCATGGAGCAGCTTCGCGCGGCACGCGCCAGCGTCGACGACGCCAGGCAGGGCACCCGCGACCTGGCCACCCGCTTCCGCTCCGTGCCACTGAGCGACGAGCTCGCCAACGCCGTCGACCTGCTCCGGGCCGCGGGGACCAAGGTCGAGGCCACGGTGGCCCCGGACGCGTCGCTGGCCCCGGCGTCCGCGCTCGGGCCGGTCATCCGCGAGACGACGACGAACGTGCTGCGCCACGGCGGCGGCAGGTGGGCGCGCCTGTCCCTGACCCGAACGGACGGGTCGTGGCGCTACGAGATCGCCAACGACGTCGGCACCGACGCACCCGAGAACACCGACGGCGCGGGACTGGACGGGATCGCGCGCCGAGCGTCCGAGGCGGCCGGGAACCTCGAGGTGCACCGCGCGGACCGCACGTTCACCGTGGTCGTCACGGTCCCCGCCGAAGCCCCTGCCGAGGCCCCCGCCGAGGCTCCTGCCGAAGACACCGCCGGGAAGAAGGTTGCCGGATGATCCGTGTGCTGCTCGCCGACGACGAGGGCATGATCCGCTCCGCGCTGGCCGCCCTGCTCCGCCTGGAACCGGACATCGAGGTCGTCGCGGAGTGCGCCGACGGCGCCGAGGCGGTCGCCGCGGCCCAGCGCCTCGCGCCCGACGTGTGCCTGCTCGACCTGGAGATGCCGGGCCTGGACGGCGTCCAGGTCACCGAGCAGCTCAACCGGAGCCTGGCCACGCGCTGCGTGATCGTCACCCGCCACGCCCGGCCCGGCGTCCTGCGGCGGGCGCTGGCCTCGGGGGCCGCCGGATTCCTGCCGAAGTCCCGCTCCGCGGACGAGGTGGCGGCGGTGATCCGCCGCGTCGCGGCCGGTGGGCGCTACGTCGACCCGGAGATCGCCGCCGACGCGCTCAGCGACGAACGCTCCCCGCTGACCGATCGCGAGCTCGACGTCCTGCGCGCGGGCCGGCGCGGCGAGACGACCGGCCAGATCGCCCGCACCCTCTCCCTCGCGCCCGGCACCGTGCGCAACCACATCTCCGCCGTGCTGGGCAAGCTGGCGGTGGACTCCCGGCAGCAGGCGGTGTTCCTCGCGGAGGAGCGCGGCTGGATCTGATCCCGCCGCTGTTCTCCGCAGCGCTGCCCTGAGCAGCGCTGCCCTGAGCAGCGCTGCTGAGAGCAGGGCTGCTCACGGCAGATCCGGCCCCATCAAGCCTGTCGCGGGGTGCACGGTGAGGTCATGACTGATGCACCGAAGCCGCCGATGTTCGGCGAGAGCTCACGACGCGAGCTGTACGAGCGACGCGTCCTCGTCCTGGACGGGCCGTTGGACGACGACAACGGCACGCTCCTGATGACACAGCTGATCGCGCTGGCCACCGAGGACTCGGCCACCGACATCGACCTGTGGATCCACTCCCCGGGCGGGTCGGTACCCGCGATGCTGGCGATCCGCGACATCATGCGCACCATCCCCAACGACGTCTCGACGCTCGTGCTGGGTATCGCCTACAGCGCGGGACAGTTCCTGCTCTCGGCGGGCACCAGGGGAAAACGCCGTGCGCTGCCGAACTCACGGGTCCTGATGCACCAGGGTTCCGCGGGGATCGCCGGCACCGCCGTCGACATCGAGCTGCAGGCGGACGACCTGCGGCACACGCGCGACACGGTGCTGCGGCTGATCTCCGAGGACACCGGCCAGCCGGTCGAGCGGATCTTCGACGACTCGCTGCACGACCACTGGTACACGGCCGAGGAGGCGCTCGACTTCGGCTTCATCGACACGATCGTGCGGGGCTTCGAGGGCATCAGGCCACGTGATCGTCAGCGCACCGGATTCACCGCCGTAGCCGAGGGGGACGCACGATGAGCAGCTACACCATCCCGAACGTCATCGCGTCGCACCCACGGGGCGAGCGGATCATGGACGTCTACTCCCAGCTTCTCAGCGAGCGGATCATCTACCTCGGCACCGCCATCGACGCCGGCGTCGCCAACGCCCTGATCGCCCAGCTGATCCATCTGGAGTCGAGCAACCCGGACGGCGAGATCCAGCTCTACGTCAACTGCGAGGGCGGCGACCCGAGCGCCGGGATGGCCATCTACGACACCATGCGCTACATCCGGCCCAAGGTGGCGACCACGTGCGTCGGGCAGGCGGTCGCCGTCGGCGCAGTGCTGCTGGCCGCCGGGGCGGAGGGACGACGGGCGGCGCTGCCGCACGCGCGGGTCATCCTGCACCAGCCCGCCGCGCAGGGCCGGGGTGCGATCCCTGATCTGATCCTGCAGGCCGACGAGGTGGTCCGGATCCGCGCGGACATGGAGGTAGCGCTCTCGAAGCACACGGGTCAGAGCGTCGAGACGCTCCGTGCCGACACCGACCGCGACCGTATCTTCACGGCCGGCGCGGCGCGCGAGTACGGCCTCCTGGACCACGTGATCGACGAGCGGTGACGTACCGGGTGCCCGGGCCTGACCGGCCCGGGCATCACGCCGCGAGCGCGAACGCCGCCTGGCAGGTCGGCTGCCGCGTGGTGTCGCGGACGACGACCAGGCGGTCGGCGACGGCGGCGACCAGGTCGACGAGCGTGACGTCCAGCGCGCCGGTGATGGCCGCGATCATCTCGCTCGACGGCTCCTTGACGCCCCGCTCGATCTCCGACAGGTACTGCGGTGAGATCCCGGCGCGGCGGGCCGTCTGGTCCAGCGTCTCGCCGCGCAGGTGCCGCAGGTGCCGGAGGCGTTCACCGAGCATGTGCCGCAGCAGCGGCTCTCGTCTCGTCGGCGTCGGCGTCGACGTCGGCGGCGTGCCTGGCCCTTCGGGCACCCCGTCGCGCCCTGGGCGCTGGGGCGGAGCGGTTTGGGTCATACCTGAGCGTAGGACCAAGCCCTCGTCGGACGGCGGCACTTCTGCTCACAGCAGCGCACCCGCCGCCGGCCGCCCGCCCGGTTGACAATAACGAGACGACTGGTCATATTGGTTCCAGGAGGTCCGCCATGGCACGAACCAAGACAGCAGGCTCGCTCGACACGAAGAGGCGCATCGCAGACGCGGCGCTCGAACAGTTCCACCTCAAGGGGTACAACGGAACGAGCGTCCAGGACCTGATGAGCGCGGTAGGCGCGCCGAAGGGCACGTTCTACAACCACTTCGCGAGCAAGGAGGCGCTGGCGCTCGACGCCCTGCGCCGATACGGAGACAGCTTCGGGCTGGCAGCCCTGGCGGACGCCGGATCGGGGACACCGCGCGAGCGGATCGATCGGCACCTGGCCGGCCTCATGGCTTCCGGACTGACGGTCGCCGCCGAGAAGGGCTGCCTCATGGCCAACCTCGCCGGCGAGGTCCCGGCGCACAGCGCAACGGTCGCCTCCGCGATCGGCGACTTCCTGCGGCTCTGGACCGCGACGCTCGCCACGGTGATCGACGAGGCGAAGGCCGCGGGCGAGCTCACGTCGGACATCCCGTCCGGCGATCTCGCCGAGTTCATCGTCAACGCCTGGGAAGGCGGCGCCGTGAAGTCCAAGGCGACGTCCTCCAACGAATCGGTCCGGACCTTCGAGCGGATGGTGGCCCTGCTCCTGCGCTGAGGCCACGACCGGACGAGCGCGGCTTCCGTCCGCCCATAACGAGACGACCAGTCATACACATCCCACCCCAACCCCGAAAGGCACTCTCATGACCGAGCTGCAGAACATCGTGATCGCCGCGCACGGCGACGTCGAACGGTGGCGTTCGTTCACCACGCTCACGGCCCACGTCCGCAACGGCGGCGCGCTGTGGAACATCAAGGGCCAGGACGGCGTGCTCGACGACTACACCGCCACGATCGAGCTGCGCCGCCAGTTCGCCAGCCACACGCCGTACGGCGGTGCGGGGCTGCGCAGCTCGTTCGCCCCGGACCGGGTGGCCGTGGAGACCACCGGCGGCGATGTCGTCGAGGAGCGCCGGAAGCCCGCGGCGGCATTCGCCGGCCACGTGCTCGACACCCCGTGGGACCGCCTGCACGCCGCCTACTTCAGCGGTTACGCGATGTGGAACTACCTGACCGAGCCGTTCACGTTCACCGAGCCGGGCTTCGAGTTCGCCGAGCTGGAACCCTGGCAGGAGGACGGCGAGACCTGGCGCCGCCTGCGGGTCACGTTCCCGGAGCGCCTGGTGACCCATTCCCGCGTGCAGACGTACTACATCGACGACGCCGGCCTGATCCGGCGGCACGACTACTGGCCCGACGTCCTCGGCCCGAGCGAACGGGACTCGGCGCACTACAGCTGGGACCACCAGGAGTTCGACGGCTTCGTCTTCCCGACCAGGCGCTCGGTCCACCTCACCGACGAGAACGGTCACAAGCTGGCCGATCCCGTCATCGTCTCGATCGAGCTCGACCAGATCAAGCTGTCCTGACCGGACCTCCTGACCGGACCACAGCAGCGAACCCTCGGACCGTCACAAATCGCCTACAGTTGACCCGCGCCCCCACCCACGCCGTCCTGGGAGAGTTACGTGAGTTCACACCCACGCGAGTTCCGGCTGCTCGTCACCGGTGGAGGGACCGGCGGACACACCTATCCGGCGCTGACGACGCTCCGCGCCCTCCAGGCCAGGCTCGCCGAGACGGGCACAGCGGTCAGTGTCCTGTGGGCGGGCTCCCCCGACGGGCTGGAGGCCAAGGTGACCGAGGCGGAGGGCATCCGGTTCGTGCCGGTCGCCACGGGCAAGCTCCGCCGGTCGAGCAACCCGCTGGGCATGCTGACGGCGGCGAACATGAAGGACATGGCGCGCGTGCCGCTCGGCGTCGCGCAGGCCAGGTCGATCGTGGCGGACTTCAAGCCGGACGTGATCCTGTCCACCGGCGGCTACGTCGCGGTCCCGATCGGGATCGCGGCGGGCCTGCTCCGCCGTCCGCTCGTGGTGCACGAGCAGACGGTGCGGCTCGGGCTCGCCAACCGGCTGCTGGCCAAGCGGGCCACGCGGGTGGCGGTGTCCTCGCCGTCCACCATCGAGCTGCTGCCGGAGGGGGTGCGCGAGCACGCCGTCGTGACCGGTAACCCGGTCCGTGCCGAGGTGCTGTCCGGGGAGCCGCTCAAGGCCGTCGACGCGCTGGGCCTGGACTCGTTCGACCCGGACCTACCGGTCCTGTACGTGACGGGCGGGGCGCAGGGTGCCGTCCAGATCAACACGGTCGTCACCGAGGCGCTGCCCTGGCTCCTTCAGCACGCGAACGTGATCCACCAGTGCGGACCGAACAACCTCCAGGACATGTTCGAGCGCACCGCCACCCTCCCCGCCGAGCAGGCCGCCCGCTACCGCGTCCTGGGGTTCGTCGGCGCGGAGCTGCCGGACGTGCTCGCCCTCGCCGACGTCGTCGTCTCCCGCAGCGGAGCCGGCACCGTCGCGGAGCTGACCGCGCTCGGCAAGCCTTCGGTCCTGATCCCGCTCGCCTCGGCGGCCGGGAACGAGCAGTCGCACAACGCCCACCGGCTCCAGGACGTGGGAGCGGCCATCACCCTGGAGGGCGAGGTCCACGAGAGGGACCTCCGGGCGGCGCTCAGGCCCCTGATCTCCGACGCCGGACGGCGCGAGCGGATGGCCAAGGCCGCCCGCGAGCACGGCCGCCCGGACGCCGCCGAACGACTGGTCGACGTGCTGCTGGAGGCGAGCCGGTTCTCGTTACGCTGACCTCGTGCTGATCGAGCGAGTCCGCGTCAAGCCCGCCGCCGTCGAGGACGGCGCATGGCCGTGGACCGTACCCGCCATCGGTGACCTCGCCGCTCAGGGCGTCCGCCTGAACAGCAGCATCGTGGTCCTCGTTGGTGCCAACGGCAGCGGCAAGTCCACCCTGCTGGAGGCGATCGCCGAGGGCTACGGGCTCGACGTCCGCGGCGGGCACGGCGGCCGGAGGTACGCCAGCGCGCTGGAGAAGAGCCCGCTGGGCGAGGCGATCATGCTGGACCGTACCCGTGCCGGTTCGGGGATGACCCACCGCAACGCGAAGGGTTTCTACCTGCGGGCGGAGACCGCGTTCGGGATGCTCGAGTACATGACCGGCGCCGGGATGCCCGGGTACGGTGACAAGCCGTCCTGGGAGGTCAGCCACGGCGAGTCCTACCTCCAGGCGATCCTGGGACGGTTCGACGGGCCGGGCCTCTACCTCCTGGACGAGGCCGAGGGGCCGCTGTCGTTCGCGTCCACGCTCCAGCTCTTGTACCGGCTGCAGGACGTCGCGGACGAGCACGCGACGCAGATCATCTACGCGACGCACTCGCCGATGGTCGCCGCGCTGCCCGGAGCACAGATCCTCGAGATGACCGAGGACGGCATCGCGGAGCGCACCTGGGGAGAGCTGGAGTCGGTCGCCCTGTGGAAGAGGTTCCTCGGGCGGCCGGAGACCTTTTTCGACGTCGATCCCTAGCCAGAGCTCACCAAGGCACGACCCCCGCGTCGTCGAAGAACCCGCCGCGCGGACCGTCGTCCGGCAGGGTCGCGAGCCGGACGGCGATCGCGGCCCCCTGCTCCGGCGTCCGCGACCCGCTGAAGCCCGTGAACTCGGTCGCCACATAACCAGGGCAGGCCGCGTTCACGATGATGGCAGTCTGGGCGAGCTCGCGCGCGTACTGGGCGGTCACGCTGTTGAGCATCGACTTCGACGGCGCGTACGCGGCGAGCACAGGACCGGTCTGCAGGGTCAGCGAGCCCATGTTGCTCGACATGTTGACAATCCGCGGCGAGCTGGCGCGACGCAGCAGCGGGAGCATCGCGTTCGTCACCCGGACCACGCCGAGCACGTTCGTCTCGAGGACGGTACGGACGACGTCGAGGTCGAGCGACGTCGGGTTTTGCGCACCGCCGTCGGTCCGGCCGCCGATGCCCGCGTTGTTGATGAGCACGTCCAGCCGCCCGGCCTTCCGCTCTATCGCCTCCGCCGCCCCGGCGACACTGTCGTCGGAGGTGACATCGAGGGCGACGCCGAACGCGTCGACGCCCGCTGCACAGAGGCGCTCCACTGCCTCCTTGCGCCTCAGGTCGTCGCGTGCCCCCACCACCACGTTGAAACCGATCGCCCCGAGGCCCTGCGCGATGGCGAAGCCGATGCCCTTGTTCGCGCCGGTGACCAGCGCGGTCTTCGTGTTGTTCACACGAGCCATGCTGCGCGAGCGGCACGCTTCGCGTCCAAGACTGTCTCGGTGCCCTGTGATACCCACCAAGTATCAGGCGGTAGCCTGCGAAGGTGCGCGATCTTGAGACCCGTGAGCTTCGGTACTTCGTCGCCGTCGCCGAGGAACTGCACTTCGGCCGGGCAGCCGAGCGGCTCGGGATCGCGCAACCGCCGCTCTCCCGGGCGATCCGCCAGCTGGAGCAGCGGCTCGGCGTCCAGCTCCTCGACCGAGACCGCCGGGGCGTGGCACTGACCGACGTCGGCCGCGTGCTGCTCCGGGAGGGCCGAGCGGCCCTCGACGCGGTGGAGGCCGCTGCGCGCCGGACGCAGCGTGCCGGGGAACCGAAGCACCGGCTGGTGCTCGCGACCAAGGCGGGCGCCTCCCACGAGCTGCTGCAGCAGCTCCTCGACGCGGCCGCGAGCCGACCCAGTGCGACGCCGGTCGAGGTGCTCCTCTGCGAGGTCGGCGAGCAGGCAGGCCTGCTCAGGAACGGAAGTGCCGACGTCGCGCTCATGCATCGCCCGGTCGACGACCTCGCCGGATTCGACACGGAGGATCTCCGCACCGAGGGCCAGGTGGCAATAGTCCCCGCACGGCATCCGCTCGCCACCCGCCCCCACCTCGCGCTGGCCGACGTCTCCGCCGTACCGGACCTGCCGATCGCCCGCTGGCCCCGGCTCGACGGAACCTACCCGGACGGACCCGGACCCGAGGTGCGCACCCAGTCGCAGCTCGCTCAGCTCGTAGCCCTCGGCAAGGCTTTGCTCGTGATCCCCGCCTCCAGCCGTGCCTGGCAGTGGCCCGAGCACGTGGCCGTGCCCGTCGTCGACGCACCGGAGATCACCACGGTGCTCGCCTGGCCTGCCAGCAGCCGATCCCTGGCGGTCGCCGAACTCGTCCGTTCGGCGGCCGGCCTCCCGACCGAAGGAGTCGACAGCCCATGACCCTGCCCCGCAGCGACAACTGGACAGAGGAAGTCACCGACGACGTCGTGACGCTCGGCGACCCGCGACTCAAGGCGCCCACCGCGACCATCGACGCGGCCGACGCCCAAGACCTGCTCGCGACGCTCGTCACCCGCCTCCGCGCGCTCAACGGCGCGGGCCTCGCCGCACCGCAGATCGGCGTCTCGGTCAGGGCCGCGATCGTCGAGGTGCGCAGGACCGACGTCTTCCCCGACCGGCCCGAGACCGGCCTGATCCACCTGCTCAACCCCGTCGTCGTCGAACGCTCCGAGGCGACGACGCTCGACTGGGAAGGCTGTTTCAGCGTGCCCGGCTACCTGGGCCTGACGCCCCGGGCCGAACGCATCACCGTGCGCTGCACCACCACGGCAGGCGAGACCGTCACCAAGGAGTTCACGGGCTACACCGCCCGCGTCGTCCAGCACGAGATCGACCACCTCGACGGTCTCGTCTACCTCGACCGCATGCCCGACCTGACCAGCCTCACCACCACGCAGAACTACCTCGACCACCACCGCCCGGCGCCGGCCGAATCAAAGCCGGCTCCCGACCGACGGTGGTGACGACAGCCACCGCGACAGGGCTCAGTCGGCAACGAGATCTGGGCGGCGCGCCCTCCTGCGTGGCCACGACGTCGTCTGCGGTCTTCCATGCATGTCGTCGAAAGACACTGTCGCCCGCATCGCCCGGGTGAGCCAGACCTCGGCGTCGAACCGAGCTCGAATGGTGCGCGTCCAGGAACGGCTCGCCCCGCCCAGAAGAACCGCCTGCACAAGGTCCAGAGACATGGACGGCTCGTCAGCGGTCCCGTCATGACGCAGCCGGCGCGCGGGACGGTCGAAGTGGAGCACGCAGTGAATATTGTCGATGGGCATCCGGCCGGGGTTCGTCAGCGTGATCTCGAGGACCCACACCGCGGACCCGTCAGCGTCCGGCTTGTGTGGCGCGATCGTCGGCTCCCACATCACCGAGACAGCCTGTGTCTCCAGACGCTCTACCTCGCGCTGCTGCCGGACCAGCTCGCGAACCTGCCAGCCGGCGAACACCGCCGCTGCGACCGTCGCCACCGCGACGAAGAGATCGGCTACTCCTTGGGCATCGAACACGACCTCATCCTGGCACTACTGTGTCGCCGCACAAGCCTCTGACCAGGAGAGATCACCCGTTGACCGGCTGTTACGAGCCAGTCGAGCCACTTGCGCACCTTGACCGAGGTCGTCTCATGACCGAGCGACCCGCTCGTACCGCACGAAGAACTGCGCGGGCGTGGTGGGCGATAATGGGCGACATTTCGCCCGTCCACCAGGGAGCGTCGTCCATGATCCTCGTAGGCCCGCTCGCGGCCGGGAAGTCCACGCTCGGCGCACTCGTCGCGCAGCGCCTCGGGCAGCCGTTCGTCGACCTCGACGACATCGCCTGGTCCTACTGCGCCGAGGTGGGCTGGGACCTGGACCGGCTCCTCGAACGCGACGAGGCGGTCGGCTGGGAGGCCGCGGAACGGGAGTGGGAGCCCGCCCGTGCGCACGCGGTGGAGCGCGCCGTGCCGGACCACCCGGAGACGGTCCTCGCCTTCGGCGCCGGCTACACCAGCTTCACCAGGCCCGAGTACGCCGACCAGGTGCGCCGGGCGCTGGCGCCGGTCCCCGACGTCATCCACCTGGTGCCCAGCCCCGACCCGGTGCGTTCCGTGGCGGTGCTGCGCGAGCGGGCGATGGCGAGCCGCGGGAAGGACTGGATCATCGAGGGCCACGACTGGATCGCCGAGTGGGTGGCCGACCCGCTGGCCGCCGAGGTGGCCGCCGCAACGGTCTACACGGACGGGATCGGCCCGGACGAGTCGGCCGAGCAGCTCGTCGAGCTCCGGGAACGCCTGTACGCCGAGCTGGCCGCATAGGCGGGCCTGTCAGGCGGCGCCTTCGGCCGCCGTCCCACCCCGAGCCGCCGTCACGCCCTGAACAGCCCCGCGTTCAGGAAGTTCGCCCCGAAGGTTCCCGGGACGTCGTCACGCACCCGGCGCACCTCGACGGCGCGCAGCGGCGCGAAGATCCGCTCCAGGTCCTCGAGCAGGAACGACATCCCGCCGCCGAGGTCACCGCTCGTCAGCACCTCGCGGTCGGGCGGGCTCGGCTGGGTCTCCTGGGCGAATGCCACCACGGCGTAGCGCCCGCCGGGTGCGAGCAGCGGCAGGATCCGCTCGCGGTAGGTGATGCGCCGGTGCGGCGCCAGGTGATGAAAGCATCCGGAGTCGTGGACGACGTCGAACGGCCCGGCCGGCAGCGGGTCGCGCAGCACGTCGAGGGCGGTCACGGTCATCGACGCGGGGAGGTCGGGCCGGACGGCGTCGAGCAGGGGTGCGGCCAGGTCCACCCCGACGACGTCGGCCCCCTGCTCCGCGAGCCACGCACCGTTGCGCCCGTTGCCGCAGCCGACGTCGAGCACCCGCGCGCCCTCGAGGTCGCCCAGCAGGCCGCGGCCGTGCCAGTCGACGAGCGGTTCGTCCGGGAGGCGGGAGCTGAGCGGATGCCCCTCGCGGGTGAGCATGGCGGTCCAGTAGTCGGCGGCGTCCTTCGTCACGTCCCCGCGGCGGCTCTCGGCCACCACCCGGTCCAGCTCGTCGAACAGGTCCTCAACGCTCCCGATCCGCATCCGCCCATTTTATGCGGTTCTGCCTTTCCGCAGGTGGTGCAGCCCGGACGTGAACCTCACGGCCGTGCGCCGCGACTGCACAGGTGAGAGGAGGCGAGATGAGCGATGAGCTGCTGGTGGTGAGGGCTCAGCTGGGCAACCGGTCCGCCCTGGAGGACCTGGTGGCGCGCTGGCAAGGACCGGTCTGGCTCTACGTGCGCCGCATGCTCGACGCCGAACGCGCCGACGACGTGACGCAGGAGGCCTGGATCGCCGTCGTACGAGCGCTGCCGAGGCTGCGCGAGCCCGACCGGTTCGCCCCGTGGTTGTTCACGATCGTGCGGCGCGCGGCCCTGAACCGGCTGCGCGGCCAGTACTCCGACCGGCACGACCTGGTCGGCGAGTTCGAGAACGGCCTCGACCGGCCCGACGCCGCCGGACCGGACCCGGTCGACGCGCTGGTGGACCGAGCGGAGATGGCCGCCCGGCTCGCAGGTCTCCCGGTGCTGGAGCGCGAGGTCCTGGTCCTGCACTACCTGGAGGACCTTTCCGTCGAGGACTGCGCGCAGGTCTGCGGTGTCCCGGCCGGAACGATCAAGTCACGGCTGAACCGTGCGCGTCGCATGCTGCGCGAGCACGTCGAGCAGGAAGGTGAGCTGACATGACGAACGAGGAGCCTCGCGCTTCCGCACCGGAGGTCATCGCCGCGCTGGGCGGCACGCTGTCGAAGGGTGCCCGCGTGCGGGCCGTGGCCGCGCTGGTGCTCGGCGTCGCCGGTGCCGTGTTCGTCGCGGCGCTGTGGTGGACGGAGCCCGGTCCCCTACCGGTCCTGACCCAGCTCGGGTTCGGGCTGCTCACGCTGGTCTGCCTCGCGTGGGCGGCCTGGGGAACCTGGCTCCTACGGTCCCGCGTCCCGCTGTTCGCGACCGACCGCGTGGTGGCCGCTTGGATCGGACTGACGGCGTCCGTGCTGGTGGGCGGTCTGCTCATCGGCACGGTCGCACAGCGCGGTACCGGGGCGTGGGGCGTGGTAGCGGCCGTCGCGGCGCTCGTCGCGATCTCGACGGTGCTGGTGGTCCGGGCGCACGCCCGGCGCGCGGACCTGCTGCGCCGCGAACGCGCCCTGTCCGGCGACGCACCCCCTTCACCCACGTCGCGATAGATCGTCGCGACCGAGAGAGAGCAGAGAACCATGACGCACAACGCCAAGCTCATCCGCAAGCGGTTCGGCCGAAACGGGGTGGTCCTTGCCCTGACCACGGCCCTCCTCCTCGTGATCGGAGGGGTCCTCCTGCTCGTCCTGACCTGACGGTCACGGTCTGGTCACCACACCTGCGACGATGTCGCACATGACCCCGATCGTCCTTGTCATCGACCTGCAGGTCGACGTCGTCCGCGGGTGCTTCGACGCGGACGGCGTCGTGGCCCGGTCCGCTTCGCTCGTCGAGCGTGCCCGCCGCACCGGATCGCCCGTCGTCTGGGTCCAGCACCACGAGCCCGGCCTCGAGCGGGGAACTCCCGGCTGGGCCCTCGCCGACGGCCTGACCCCGCAGCCCGGCGAGGCCCTCGTCCACAAGGCGTACCGCGACGCGTTCGCCGCCACCGATCTCCACGACGTGCTGGACTCGCTCGGCGCCACCCACCTGGTCGTGGTCGGCGCGCAGTCCGACTTCTGTGTGCGGACCACCACGCAGCGTGCCGCGGCGCTCGGCTACGACGTCACGCTCGTGAGCGACGGGCACACCACCAGGGACACCGAGTGGGACGGCGTGAAGGTCACCGGCGAACAGATCGTCGCCCACACGAACATGTACTTCTCCGGACTCCGCTACCCGCGGGGCACGTTCGGAGTGGCCCGCCACGACGAGGTCGAGCTCGGCGTCGGCACGAGTGATGAGCTCGGTCCGACGCCCGCCGGCAAGGGACCGAAGTCATCGGGTTCGGCCGGATACCCCGGCCGTCCCGAACTCATCTCGAACCCGGATTGAACCGATCCCCCCTTTCACCCGTAGTGAGGGGCAGAGGCCGGCAGAGCGCCGGCCCGCGAACGAGAGGGGCGGACGTGCGCAGAGGGACAAAGGTCGCGGTCGGTGTCGGTGCGGCGATAGTCGTGGTCGGAGGGGCGGCGGCGATCTTCGGCCCCGGCCTGTACGCGGACTGGGCGAACCGGACCGCGGACGCCGCACCCACCCTGGAGTCGTCGGCGGTCCCGCTGCCCGACGCCGAGTCGGCCGCCGGCACGTGGACCGTCACCGACGGGTCGTTCGCCGGGTACCGCCTCGACGAGGTGCTGAACGGCGAGGACGTGACGGTCACCGGACGCACCGAGGAGGTGACCGGAACGGTGACGGTGGCCGGCGGTTCCATCACCGAGGCGAACGTCGAGGTGGACATGGCGAGCGTGGCGACGGACGAGGCCCCCCGCGACGCCTACTTCCGCGACACCGCGCTGCAGGTCGGCGAGTTCCCCACCGCGACGTTCGAGCTCACCGAGCCGGCGGCGATCGAAGAGGGCGCCACCACGGTCGAGCTCACGGGCGACCTCACGGTCCACGGCGTCACGCAGCCCGCCACGTTCGAGGCGGAGGTCGCGGGCGACGCGACCAGCGGCGACCCCGTGCAGGTCATCGGCAGCATCCCGATCACGTTCGCCGACTTCGACGTCGAAGCCCCATCGCTTGGGTTCGTGACGGTGGAGGATGAGGGCACCATCGAGTTCTCGCTGCAGCTGCAGCCCGGACAGTAACCGACACCCGGAGGCGACGGGATCGTGACCACAGGTGACCCGCCCGCGGGCGCCGAGGACCAGCTCCTCGCCGCGGTGCACGACACGCACGCCGCCGCTCTGTACCGGTACGTCGTGCGCCGCACGGGCGACGAGGAGGAGGCGCGCGACGTCGTGCAGGAGACCCTGCTGCGTGCGTGGCGGCACCCCGAGGTGCTCGAACGGTCCGAGGAGTCGGTGCGCGCGTGGCTGTTCACGGTTGCGCGCAACCTCACCGTCGACCACCTCCGCAGCGCCCGGCGCACCCGCGAGCGGGCCACGGGTCACGTCCCGGACCGCGAGGAACGGGACACGACCCAGGCCGTGCTCGACTCGTGGCTCGTCGCCGACGCGCTCGTGTCACTCTCGCCGGCGCACCGAGCGGTCGTCGTGGGCGCCTACTACGGCGGCCGCTCGGTGGCCGAGCTCGCGACCGAGCTGGGCATCGCGCCCGGCACCGTGAAGTCGCGTCTGCACTACGGGCTGCGCGCGCTGCGCCTGGCCCTGCAGGAGAAAGGAGTCACCTCATGATCCCGGCAGAGGACGGACACGGCGGCGACCGGTACGCCGAGTGGGACGCGGCGTACGTGCTCGGCGCCCTGAGCCCGAGCGACCGGCGCGCCTACGAGCGGCACCTGGCCGAGTGCGCAGCGTGCCGCGCCGCCGTCGCCGAGCTCGCCGGCATGCCAGGCCTGCTCAGCACGCTGACGGCGGGGCACGCGGAGGCACTGGTCGCCGAGGCGCCCACGGCGGGTCTGTCCGACGGCGGCGGTCCGGCCCCGTACGACGTCGACCCCGAGCTCGCGCCGGTGGTCTCGCTCACGAGCCTCGCCGGCGCGGCCCGCAGGGCCCGCACCCGGCGCCGGTCGCTGCTGGCGGTCGCGGCGTCGGCCCTGGTGGTCGCCGGGGCGATCGGTGGTTCGACGCTCGCACGCAACGGCCTGTTCGGACCGCCGGACGGTGTGGGCACGACGCCGCCGACGGCCACCGTTGCCGGTGCCCGGACCGTCGAGCTGCGCCCGGTGGGCGACGCCGACATGCGTGCCGAGCTGGTCGTCACACCCACCGACTGGGGTACGAGCCTCGAGTGGAGCTGCCACTACCCGCCCGAGCCCGGCGACCAGCAGGGCGGGGACTACACCCCGCCGGAGCCGGTCAAGTACGAGCTGGTGCTGGTCGGCCAGGACGGCGCGCGCACCGTCGCGGGCACGTGGTCGTGGTCGGGCGGCACCACGACGGACCTGGACGCGTCGTCGGCCATACCGATGACCGAGGTGGACCGGATCGAGATCACTCTCGACGGGCAGGAGGAGGCACTCGCGACGGCGACGCTATGACAGCCGCCGCGGCTCGGGCCGCGGTCGCAGGACGACCACCGCGGTCTCGGTAGACCGGAGCGCCGCATAGGCGTCCAGGTTCGCGTCGACCTCCTGCCACCTGGCCCAGAGGCGTTCGCGCTCGATGCCCTGCGCGGCGTGCGCCTGCACGAACCGGGACCCGTCGGCCAGGTCCACCGTGGCCTCGGCGTGCACCTGCAGGTTGAGCCACCAGGACGGCTCGCCGTCGGCCCAGCCGTTCATCGCCAGGCAGACGAGGTCGGGGCCGTCCTCGACGTAGGCGAGGATCACGCTGTGCTCGCACCCCGTGCTGCGCCCGGTGGTCGTCAGGCGCAGGGTCCCCCAGCTGCGTCCCCGCGGCCTGCGGAGCCCGACCCTGCCGGCGGTGATCCGGTACACGCCGCGATGCAGCCCCCAGACGGTGCGGACGAACCACCGCGGCGGCACCCTCGGCGCGGACCTGCTCTCGACCGATCTGCGTTCGTTCGACACGCTGACCCCCGACCCTCTGTGCGAGTGGCCTGCCCGGTGCCCTGCCCACGCCGGCAAGCCTTCTCCACCCAGGGTAGGGATCCGGCCCCGACGCGGCTACAGGCAAGATCAGGAGGTTCACCTGCACGTCCGACCATGCAGCTACTGCCAGGACCAGGTCGATCCTGGCAGCAAGTGCATGGTCATCCGGCCACGACCGCGACCCCGGTGCGGCCGCCGTCGACGTCGAGGACCGTGCCGTGCACGAACCGCGCGTCGTCAGAGGCCAGGTAGACCACTGCCGCGCCGATGGCGTCCGGGTGCCCGGGCGCACCCGCGGGAGTGCCCACGGTCATGTTCTCGGAGAACGCGACGGACGGGTCGAGGTCGGGCGGTCGGATCACACCCGGCGAGACCGCGTTGACCCGCACGCCCCGCGGCCCGAGCTCGGCGGCCCAGGACCGGGTGAGCGACTCCAGAGCGGCCTTCGTCGAGGCGTACGCCCCTCCGGTCGGGCCGGCGAGCCGCGCGACCCACGAGCCGAGGTTGACGATCACGCCCTCGCCGTCGGCCACCATGCGCGGGGCCACCGCCTGGGTGAGGAAGTACGGCGCCTTGACGTTCACCGCGTAGAGCCGGTCGAGGCTCTCGGCGTCGGTGTCGGCCAGGGTCGGTGCCGACCGGTAGATGCCGGCGTTGTTCACCAGGATCTCGATCCGGCCGCCGAGCACCTCGGCGGCCGCGTCCGCGAGGTCACGACTCGCCTCCGGGCTGCCGTCCAGGTCGGCCCCGACGAAGTCCGCCTTGCCGCCGTCCGCCCGGATGGCAGCGACGACGGCCTCGCCGCGCCGCTCGTCGCGGCCGGAGACGACGACGTGCGCCCCCTCGGCCGCGAGCGCCTCCGCGATCGCCCGGCCGATGTTGCTGGTGGATCCGGTGACGAGGGCGGTCCGGTCCTGGAGCCGGCCTCTCGCGCGCGCTCTCGGTTGTCTGCGTCATGCCTGCGACGGTAGGAATCCATTTTTGGACTAGCAAGTCCAGAACTTTGCTCCTACCGTCGGTTCGGTGAAGCTCACCCCGAAGGGTCAGGCGACCCGGCAGCGCATCATCGAGGGGACCGCCGAGTACCTGCGCGGCAACGACCCGGGCGCGGTGACCCTCGACGACGTGCGCGCCGTGACCCGCACCAGCAAGGGTCAGCTCTTCCACTACTTCCCGGACGGCAAGGAACAGCTCCTGCTCGCCGTCGCGCGACACGAGGCGGACCGTGTGCTCACCGACCAGGAGCCCCACCTCAGCAGGCTCGACACGTGGGAGTCGTGGTCGGCGTGGCGCGAAGCCGTCGTCGCCCGGTACCGCGCGCAGGGCCGGCTGTGCCCGCTCGGCGCGCTCATGACCCAGGTGTCGAGCACGCCGGGTGCGGCAGAGGTCGTCACCCAGCTGCTGGGCCAGTGGCAGGAACGGGTGCGGCGGGGCGTCGTCGTCATGCAGGAGCAGGGCGAGATCAGGGCGGACCTGGACCCCGACCGCGCCGCCGCAGCCTTCGTGGCCGGCATCCAGGGCGGGGTCCAGGTGCTGCGGGCGACCGGGAGCACGATGCACCTGGAGGCGCTGCTGGACACCCTCATGGACCACCTAGGCCGCCCATGACCCGCCCTCGTTGAGTGCTGGGTATTTGCGGGTTGATACGACTCAATCCAACAAATACCCAGCACTCAACGGGGCCGGCGTGCGGCAGCTACTTGATCGCGCCCATCGACAGGCCGCGGACGAGCTGCTTCTGGGCGATCCAGCCCGCCAGGATCACGGGGAGCGACGCCAGGAGCGCCGCCGCGCTGAGCCGGGCGAGGAACAGGCCCTCGCTCGTCATGGTCGACACGATGAGCACCGGCACGGTCGCCGCCTGGGACGCGGTCAGGTTGAGCGCGAAGAAGAACTCGTTCCAGGCGAAGATCACGCAGATCAGCGCCGTCGCCGCGATGCCTGGCGCCACCATCGGCAGCAGCACGGACCGCATGGTGCGCATCAGGCCCGCACCGTCTATCGACGCAGCCTCGAGCACCTCACCGGGCACCTCGATGAAGAACGACCGCATCATCCACACCGCGATCGGCAGGTTCATGGCGGTGTACAGCACCACGAGGGTCCAGATGTTGTCGAGCACCTTGAGCTGGCCGGCGATCACGTAGATCGGCACGATCACGGCCACCACCGGCAGCATCTTGGTGGAGATGAAGAAGAACAGCACGTCGCTGACCTTCTGCACGGGCCGGATCGAGAGCGCGTACGCCGCCGGCACGCCGAGCAGCAGCACCAGGACTGTCGAGACGCCGGTGGCGATCACCGAGTTGCCCACGTAGACCATCGAGCCGCTCTCGAGCACGGCCCGGAACTGGTCGAGGGTCGGCGTGAAGAACCACGTCGGCGGGTCGGACGCGGCCTGGTTCTCCTGCTTGAACGCGGTCATGGCCATCCATGCGACCGGGAAGAAGAACCCGATGGCGAGCAGCCAGGTCAGGGTGGTCAGGAAGCCACCGGAGACGCGGCGGTTCGTGCCGCGGGGTGCGTCGGTCGTGCGTGAGGCGGCCATGGGAGTAGCGACAGACATGGTCACTCCTTGACTTCGAAGCTGCGGAAGATCAGGCGCAGCGCGGCGGAGGCCACGATGATCGTGGCGATCACGACGACGACGCCCATGGCGGCGGCCTGCCCGACGTCGAACCCAAGGAACGCACGCTGGTAGATGTAGAACGGCAGGTTGGCGCTGGCCGTACCGGGCCCGCCCGCCGTCATCAGGTAGATCTGGTCGAACGTGTTGACCACGTAGATGATCCCCAGCAGCACGCCCAGCTCGATGTAGCGGCGCAGGTGCGGCAGCGTGATCAGCCGGAAGGTGAGCCACGTGCCTGCGCCGTCGACGGAGGCCGCCTCGAGCACGTCCTTCGGCTGGGCCTGCAGGCCGGCGAGCACGAGCAGCATCATGAACGGCGTCCACTGCCACACCAGGGCCATCAGGATCGCGATCACGGGGTAGGTCGACGTCCAGTCGACCGCCTCGATGCCGAACAAGCCGAGGGTCCAGTTGAACAGGCCGTACGTCGGGTTGAGCAGCGCGACCGACCACAGCACCGAGGTCGCCACGGGCATCACCAGGAACGGCGTGATGAGCATGGTGCGGGCCACGCCGCGTCCGAGGAACGGGCGGTCCAGCAGCAGCGCGAGCGCGATCCCGAGCACCATCGCCACCAGCACGCAGCCCAGGGTGATGACCACGGAGTTCCAGGCGGTCTGGCGGAACGTCGAGTCGACGGCGATGTCGACGTAGTTCGACAGGCCGACGAACAGGTCCGACTCGGGACGCAGCAGGTTCCGCGAGTGCAGCGAGTACCAGATGGTCAGCAGGAACGGCAGCTGCGTGACGATGACGGTGAAGATCAGCGCGGGCAGCAGCGGCCCGCGCCGGCGCCACGTCTCGGCACTGCTGACCGGTCGCGACGACGCCTCGCCGCGCGCCGCCCTGCGCGCGCCTTCGAGCCGGTCGATGGTCGAGGTGCTCATCGCCCCTCCTCCGCCTGGTAGGTCTCCGCCACCGTCTCGGCGTACCGCTGGGACTGCGCGATGGCCTCGTCCACGGTGATCTGCCCTGCGATCGCGGCCGACATCTGCTGGCCGACACGTGTGCCGAGGTCCTGGAACTCGGGTATCCCGACGAACTGGATGCCGGGGTACGGCACGTCGTGGGTCATCGTCGACTCCTGGGTGGCCCCGTTCATCGACTCCAGCGTCGCGTCGGCGTAGGCCTGCGACACCTCGGCGACCTGGGGGATCTCGTAGGTGGACAGCCGGCTGCCCGGTGGCACGCGCTCCCAGCCCAGCTCGTTGCCGACCAGCTCGATGTACTCCTTGTTCGTCATCCAGGACACGAAGTCCCAGGCGGCGTCCTTGTGCCGGCTGGTGGACGGGATGGCCAGCGACCAGGTGTAGAGCCAGCCGGACGACTCGGTGTCCGCGACGGGTGCCGGCACGTAGCCGACGTTGCCCGCCACGGTCGACGAGGCGGGGTCCTCGACCGAGGAGACCATGGACGTCGCGTCGTACCACATGGCCGACTGCCCCTGGGCGAAGCGGGTGAGGCAGTCGCCGAAGCCCGACGTCGCGGCACCCGGCTGCCCGTAGGACTGCAGGGTGTCGACGTACGTCTCGATGGCCTCGCGGCTCTCCGGGGAGTCGAGCGTGGCGTTCCAGTCCGCGTCGAACCAGCCACCGCCGAACGTGTTCATGACGGTGGTGATGGTCGCCATGTCCTCGCCCCAGCCGGCCAGGCCGCGCAGGCAGATGCCGGAGAAGTCCTCCTCGGGAGCGTTGAGCTCCGCCGCCAGCTCGCGCACCTCGTCCCACGTCGGGTTCGCCGGCATCTCGAGCCCCGCCTGCTCGAACAGGTCGGTGCGGTAGGCCAGGAACGACGACTCCCCGTAGAACGGCACCGAGTACATGTCGCCGTCGTACGAGAGCGCCTCGCGGACGCTGGGGACGAAGTCCTCGGCGTCGTACCCGTCCGTGGCGTCGATGTACGGCTGCAGGTTCTCGATCCAGCCGTTCTCCGCCCACATGGGCGTCTCGTAGTTGGAGATCATGACGACGTCGAACTCGCCGCCGCCCGTCGCGACGGACGCCGTGATCTTGGCGCGGGCCTCGTTCTCGGGCAGCGACACGAACCGCACGTCCACGCCCGGGTGGGCGGCACGGAACTCGTCCTGCAGCGAGATCGCGTCCTGCATCTGCGGGTTGGACACGATGGCGACGACTATCTGCTCGCCGTCACCGCCGCCCACGGCGCCCGCCCCGGCGCAGCCGGTCAGGGCCAGCGCGACGGCGGCCGTGGCGGCCGTCAGCGTCGCTCTCACCGAAGTACTCCTCGGAGGTCGGAACATCCTCGTCCTCTCCTCGACCCTCGTGGTCGGCACGGCAGCCACGCCGCGCTCATTTGAGAATATGGCTTTGCTCATCTGCAACCGCAGACTAGTTCGGTATGCTCAGGTGAGCAAGGCCCTCCGAGACAAGTCGCTCAGATGTTCCCGCCGCCGCCTGCGGGAGTGAGGACGCAGGTGACCCAGCCCGATTCGAACCTCAGCTCGAACCCCACCTCGAACCTCATGGTCGACGTGAGCACCGACTACTACCTCGACGGCAAGTCGAAGGTCGAGATCGCGCGCCACCGCGGCATCTCCCGTTTTCAGGTGGCGCGCCTGCTCACGCAGGCCCGGGACGAGGGAGTGGTCCGCATAGAGATCACGCCACCCCGGGCCGACGGCGAACGCGGCGCCCGCCTCGCCGCCCGCCTGGGGCTGCGCGAGGTCCTCATCGCCGCCAGCGGTGCGGACACCGCCGCGACCCGGGAGAACGTCGCGGTCGAGCTCGCCCGCACCACGCGCGAGCACATCGCCGAGGGCGCGACGGTCGGCGTCTCCTGGTCACGCACGGTCGAGGCGGCGGTGCGGCACATCGGCCGGCTGCCGCAGTGCGACGTCGTCCAGCTCGTCGGGGCGCTGCCCGTCGAGGGCAGCGGCAACTCGCTGGCCCTCATCAGCACGTTCGCCCAGATGCCCGGCGTGCGGACGTGGCCGGTCTGGTCGCCGCTCCTCGTGGCCGACGCCGCCACCGCCGCGGGCCTGCGCAGGCAGCCGGAGATCGCCGACGCGCTGGCGCGGGCCGACCACCTGGACGTCGCGGTCGTCGCGATCGGCCACTGGTCCGAGCGCACGTCCACGGTGTTCCCGCAGATCAGCGCCGAGGAACAGCAGGCGGCCACCGAGGCGGGCGCCATCGCCGAGTGCTCGGGCCGCCTGTTCGACGCCGAGGGCCGCCCCGTCCGCACCAGCCTCGACGAGCGCGTGGTGGGCGTGACGCTCGAACAGCTCGCCGCGACGCCGCAGGTGATCGCGATCGGCTACGGCGCGGCCGTCGCGCCGGGACTGGTGGCAGCGGTGCGCGGCGGCATCGCCAACACCCTGGTGATCGACGACGCGGCCGCCGCGGCCCTGGAAGGCCTCACCCCCCAGGACCCGGCGAGGTAGAGCGACTGTCCGGACACTCGCTCTACTTCGC
>NZ_JBHXBG010000042.1:0-34020 GCF_042726755.1 Promicromonospora sp. NPDC060271
GCCGACCACCTGACCTTTTGCCGATCAGGCCCAAAGCCCAGCTCAGTGCGGCCGGAACATGACCGCCTTCGCGACGGCGTTCGCCGTGCGGACCGCACCCTTCGACCGTCGGGACGCCTTGCGTACGACTCGTGCAGCGGAGCGCCGTAGCCGGGTCCGCACCTTAGTGGCCAGGGCGCGAGCGTCCGCGAGACGCTGGTCGTCGCCGCTGCCGGGGCTGCGCACCGGCTGCACGGCGTGCGCGACCTCGTCCACGAGCAGCCGCACGTCGGTCACGGCGGGACGGTGCTCGATCAGCGTGCCGTCCGGCGCGACGTCCACGCGCTTCATGCGGACGTCGGTGATCGCGAGCTGGATGCGGTTGCTGTCCTGCAGCTCCGGCAGCCGCTCGAGGACCTCGTCGACCCCGACGGCGTACCCGTCCATCCCGTAGACCTCGACCGCCGTCGACAACCCGGTGGTGAAGCACCCGATCGCGGCGGCAGGCCGCAGGTGCTCGTACAGGACCTCCACGGGGACGGCGCCGTCCAGGACCCGCAGCCGCACGCCCAGCTCGTCGGCCAGGTCCGGAAGACGGTGCGCGAACGCCGGCGGCGTGCTCGGGTGCGGCTTGAACGCGACCTGCCGGTACCCGAGTCCCGCGGCCACCCGGAGGAACTTCTCGTGCAGCTCCGCTTCCTCGTCCTGCGACAGCAGCCCGAGCGCGCTCAGGTGCTGTCCGAGCAGGATCGCGTCGACCCGCTCCTCACCCTGCGACGCGGAGGCCGTCACCTTCCCGTACTCGGCCACCACGTCCCGGAACCCCGCGGAGGACAGGACCACGTTCTCCACCCCGTGCTCGCGCAGGAGCACCGGGTCCAGCCCGCCGGCCAGGTCCAGGTAGAGCAGCCGGCGCAGGCGTTGCGCCATCCGCCGCAGCGCGGGCATCCGCGTCGGGCCGTAGGTCATCAGCCCGTCGGAGACGATGTCGACCGGCCCCTCCTGGAAGACACGCAGGATCGACGTCGACGGCTCGACCGGGAACGACTGGAGCGTGATCCCGAACGGCTCGCGCAGGCCCACTGCCGCCGCGAGGATCCCGTGCCACCGCCCGAGGTCCTCCGCGGGGCTCCACGACAGCGGGTGATGCGGGTAGATGATCTCGTTGAGGGACACCACCCGGTCGAACCGGCGGGCGAGCTCGTCGAGACCGGGCTGCTCCGCCAGGCCGAGCCCGAGCTCCGGGATCGGTGAGCTGCTGGTCGTCATCAGCACCTTCGTGCCGGCGTCGGCGTACAGGCCGTCGTCGACGGCGGTCGCCATGCTGGCGGCGGCCGTGAAGGTGGGAGCGACGAAGAGCTGGTCCATGTCAGTCCGCCTCGATTCGCAGGATCTTCCCGAGCACGATCCGCTTGGGCAGGTCGAAGTGCCGCAGCGCGGTCCGGACGGACTCCGGTGGGAACGAGTTCAGGAACGCCGACGACCGGTGGTACAGCTCGTGCTGCAGCTCGTGGGACAGCCTGGCTCGGCGGGACACGTGGAACTCGACGATCCGCATCGCCCCGTACGCGGCCTTGTCCACGTACCCGGCATTGCCCGAGCCGACCGCCAGGTCGCGGATGCCGGCGTAGGCGTCCAGGAAGTGCAACGTGTTCGCGTTGCCCGCCTGGGTGAGCGCCGTGGGGTTGGCGTCCTTGCGGTAGAAGTAGCCGTTGAGGTCCACCACGGCCGTGGACTCCGTGTTCAGGTGCAGACGCCAGAACCACGGGCGGTCCGCGGCCGTCCGCAAGGACTCGTCGAAGGCGAACAGCGCGGGGTCGATCCGTTCCCTGTCGTACATGCCCGCCCAGAGGAACGGGTAGTCCACGACCGTCCGGTAGCCCGGCGCGCCGATCTGCGACCTCGGGTCGAGCACGACGTCCCGGCGGTCCTCCGGCGCGCGCTCGATCACGCGCTCCATCCGGTCCACCCGCACGTGATCGGTCCGGACGAAGTCGACGTCCAGCCGCCGCAACGCGGCCAGGGTCCGGTCCAGGTGCCCCACCTGGTACCAGTCGTCGGCGTCGAGATAGGCGAGGTACCGGCCCTCGGCATGCGTGAGCGCGACGTTCCTGGACCGTGCCACCCCGTAGTTCTCCGGGTTGCGCAGGGTCGTCAGCCAGGGCATCTCCTGCGCCGCACGCTCGATGATCTCGGGCGTCTCGTCCGTGGAGTGGTCGTCGATCAGGATGAACTGATAGTCATCGCGTTGGTTCGCCCTGATCGTCGCGAGGCAGTTGGGCAAGAACGCAGCCGCGTTGTAGACCGGCACGATGATGCTCAGCGTGGTCAAGGTTTCCGTCCTGGCTCATGAGTTCCGGGCAGACGACCGGAGCACACCGGCCCGCAGCTCACCGGCGAACGGCAGCCGCCGCCTCCCGGAAGACCTTGGCGTACATCTTCGCCGTCCCCTCCAGGTCGGGCCCGTCGAGCTGCGGGCTGCCCGACGGCGGCGTCGCGCGCAGGCTCGCCACCGTGGAGTCGATCACCTCGGCGGTGAGGGCACCCTCGTAGAGGTTGATCCACCCGGCGCCGACCTTGCCGGCGAGACGGCGCGTGAGGTCGTTGGCGGGCGCGAGGACCGGGCGGTCGAGAGACAGCGCCAGGTACAGCACCTGCATGTCCTCGATCTCGGACACCTTGGGGAGCAGGACGAGCTCGGCCGCGGTGACCTCCTGCACGGTCGAACCGTCCGAGATGGTCTCGAGGAGCAGCGTCACCCTCTCCGGGTCGCGCGCCGCCATGCCCTTGAGCCCGATGTACGCACCGGACAGCGGCTTGCCGACCACGCGCAGCGTCAGCCCCGGGGTCTCGGTGACGAAGAAGTTCGCGAGAGCCGGCGCGACGCCCTTGGGAAGGATGGGCGCGATCCGGAGCAGCCGGCCGGGCACCTGCTCGGAGCGGGGGTAGCCGAGGAACCGCTCACGGTAGTGCGCGTGCGGGATGAGCGTGGCGGGGCGCCCCTTCGGGGTTCGCGTCACCTCGTCCAGCACGATGTACGACGTCGTCACCTGGTCGAGCAGCAGGTTGGCGGCCCGGCGCAGCCTGCCGCCCCTGCCGCTGGCATCGGCACCGGTGAGGGTCCGCACCACGGCGATCTTGCGGCGCTTGGCCTGCAGCACGAAGTCGGCGAGCTTCGCGAGCCGCTTCCACCGGCTTCCCTTGCCGAAGAGCACGGTCGACCGGTGGAGGTGGATCACGTCCATGTCGGCGTGCGGGAGCTTGCCCTCGAAGAAGCGGAACTCGACGTCCGGCGTCGCCTCGTTCCCGACGACCTGGTCGATGTACGAAAGGATGTGGTACGGCTGTCGCTGGGAGGCGTAGACAAGAATCTGGTCGCGCTCGACAGCGAGATCGGCGGCGGGGTGAGTCAGGTTCGGCACCAGGCTACGATACCAACGTGGGCCGTGGCCGTGGTCCGGTCCACAGTCACGTTCCGCAGCAACAGCAGCACCAATGGCGGGTCTCAGCGGTCCACACAGACCCTGTGCGCGTCAGCCTGATCGACCGCCGATTCCGCGACTCGCATAATAGGATCCCCCACCGTGAACTCGAACCGTGTCCAAGATGTCTTTGTCAACCTCGGTGGGCAGGACGACAACCTCGGCGACTCAGCGCTGCGGGCCGGCTTCCTCGTCGCCGCCCGGGGCGAGGGCCGCCGCATCCACGTGCTGCTGGAGGGCAAGACCTCGGACTACGTCTCCGGACTCCCCCTGGAGCCGGAGGACCGTGTCTACACGAAGGCGTCGAAGTGGGGCGCGGCCTCCAGGGCCGCTGTTCGCCCGGTCCACCTCTTCGAGGCCGGCGAGATCAACCCGCGTGGCGGCACGTACCCGAAGCGCGGCCGGGTCATCGGCCTGCAGCAGGCCGTCGAGGCCGGGGGCGCCGTCATCGTCGCCGGGATCGGGATCCGGTCGCCCAAGGTCGCGGCGGAGTCGGTCACGTTCCACCAGGTGCTGAAGGACGCGGCGATCGTGTCGTGGCGGGACCAGCCGTCCCGCGACGCCGCCGGGTTCGGTGACGTCGCCCCGGACTGGGCCTACTCGATGGGTACGCCGACCTCGGAGTGGGCTCCGGAGTCCGAGCGCCCGCTGCTGCCGATCACGCTGCGTTACGACCGGCCGTGGCCGGAGGCCTCGTGGTTCGACGCGGTCCGCGCCCTCGCCGCCCAGACGTCGACCGAGATCGTCACGCTCGCCCAGGTGGCCCGTGACGCTCCCCGCGCCGTGCGCGTCGCCGAGGAGCTCGGCGGCAAGTACCTCGTGCCGGCCAGCATGAGCCACCGCGATCTCGACGTCCACGCCCGCGACATCTACGGCAGGTCGCTCGCGGTGATCAGCGACCGCGCCCACGGGCTGATCATCGGCGCGACGGAGGGTGCGTACCCCCTCGGTTCGGCCGCGGACCCGGAGAAGATCAAGCGTCTGCTCGACTCGGCGGGGCTCGGCGAGCTCACCGGCCGGTACGACGAGTTCGGCCGGCTCGGCCCGCAGGTCGTGGACCGCCGCCCGAGCCTGGTGTCCGGCATCGACACCGCCCGGGCCACGCTCGCGGACCTGCAGGAGCGGATCCACAAGGCCATGGACTCCGTCCTCTGACCTCCTGACGGATCGGGCGGACGCCGCTCGGCTCCTGGTAGGCGGCCGGCCTCGACCAGCTCGCTCCTACCAGGAGGTCCCAGGCCTGCTCACAGCGCCCTCTGCACTCGCCGGAGCACTGGTTCGAGCGCGGGGAAGGTCCGGATGCTCCGCCTCGCGACCCGTCGCACCAGGGAGATCTTCTTGGCCGGCGCGGTCCTGCGCGGCTTCGCCGCGCCCTCCGCGAAGCCGGTCTCCGCGTAGAAGACCGTCCAGTCGAGGATCTGCCGGGCGTCGTCGAGCGTCGGCTCCGGCGAGAACTCGGGGGGCAGCGCACCCTGCAGCAGCTGCTGGTACAGGCTCGACATGTCGTAGGTGGTCACGTGCTCGGCGGCCTTGATCGACGCCTGCGAGTAGCTGAGGTACCGCTCACGGTCCTCGGCAAGTGCCGCGATCTCCCGGGCGAGCCTCGCCGCGTCGCCCTGGCGGACGGCGACGATGCCCTCGTTGTCCTGCACGGGGACCAGCCACGGCAGCTCGTACATGGCCACGGGCACGCCTCGGGCCTGAGCCTCCGCGAGCGTGAGCTGGTAACCCTCGATGATGCTCGTCGTCACGAAGAGGTGCGCCGCGTCGATCGACCGGATCAGCTCCTCACCGAGGCGCGGCCCCACGACCTTCACGTGCTCGGCCAGCCCCCTCTTCTCGACCTCGGCGGCGAGGTCCGCGACGGTGTAGTCCCGCCAGCCCGGCCCGATCACCGTCAGCTCGAAGTCGACCGACAGCCGGCGCAGCTCCTGCGCCACGGCAAGCAGCTCGGCCGGCTTCTTCATACGCTCGTCCAGGCGGCCCCACCAGACGAGCTCGAGCCGGCCCTCGGGCGCGCTCTTCGTCACCCCCGTGCCGGCCGACTCCATCAGCAGCGGCGACGGCGGGTTCGGGAGATACACCGTGTGCTCGATACCGTGGAGCTTCCAGTAGGCGACGTCGAGCGGGGACAGTGTCACCGTGGTCGCGAGCGCGCCGAGATGGTCCGTGAGGAACGACGTCAGGTCGTTCTGGTCGTAGATCGGGCGCAGCCCGAAACTGTGGATCCACCCGATCGTCGGCACGCCCAGAGCCCGCGCCATCAGGGCGAACGACGGCCACTGCCGGGAGTAGAGGATCTGCTGGTCGATGATGACATCGATCTCCTCCTCCCGGCAGATCCGCGCCCACTCCTGGACCCGCGCGGGCAGACCCTTGCCCCGCATCTCGATGAACTTCGCACCCTCGGGCACACCGTCGAGCGCACTGTCCTTCCGGTGCGCGACGATCGTGACCCGGTACCCGGCCTCCAGCAGGAAGTGCGCCTGGGAGAGAAGCACGCCGGAGACGCCACCGGTCGTGAGCGTCTTGGTGGTCAGCAGCACGCTCTTGACCGGACGCTCACCCGCCTCGATCCGGGTACCGGACGTCGCGAGGGCCGAGAGGACCTCCGGGGTGTGGGTCACCGCCGCGAGCACGACGTCGGGCTGTGGGACCCTGGTGTGCAGCAGGTCGAGGCACGCCCCGTGCAGGTCGCTGCTCATGTTCTTGGTCAGGAAGCCGATCACGTTGGCGATCATCGACAGCCGCGCCGACTCATAGCTCCTGATGAGCTGGGCCGGGTCCTTCCGGGTCTCCGTCAGGGAGTCGAGTGCCGGGCGGATGCATTCGACAGCATCGATCGCGCCGAGGTAGAAGGCGAACTGCGCGACGTCCGCGACGGCGTGCCCGCTCCCGCCACGACGGAAGAAGTACCGGTAGAGCCGGTCGGTGATCGACACGTACTTCCGGGCGCGTGCCGCCGCGAGGAACATGATGGGAAGGTCGTTGACCCGCGGGAGCACGAGGTCCTCCGGCAGCATCTCGTAGACCTCACGCAGCAGCGAGGCCCGGAAGAGGTACCGCCAGAGCTGCCCCTGCGCCGCCCGTCCGACGGGGAAGAGTCCGTTGAACACGTCGTCGCCGCTGAGCGAGTGATGGATGGGTGCCAGGCGCTTCTGGTACCCGCCGACCGTCTGACCGTCCGGGTTGATGACCGCGACCCCGAAGCCGACCAGGTCGGCCTTCGTCGCGCGCGCTTTCGCGTAGGACTTCTCGACGGCGTCCGGGGCGAACTCGTCGTCACCGTCCAGGAAGAGGACGTACTCGCTCTGCGCCGCCATGATCCCGGCCCGCCGCCCCTGGAACGCCGAGCCGTTCTGCTCCAGCCGGATCAGCCGGATGCGCTGGTCACGGGCCTGGTAGCTCTCGATGACCTGGCTCGTGCCGTCCGTCGAGGCATCGTCCACGCAGACGACCTCGAACTGCCCGTTCGTCTGCCGCAGACAGCTCTCCAGCGCGTTCCCGACCCAGGCCTCGTCGTTGTGCACCGGCAGGATGATCGAGACGAGCGGTGGCGTGTGCAATGAGGTCTCCGGGGTGAGGACGGGCGCGCAGATCGCCGCCGTCCTCCAGGGCGCCAGCGACCTGCCGCAATCGTAGGTCCCGGCCGCCGCACGGGCCATGTAAGTCGCCCGCGCACAACTCCCGGTAGGAGCGGGCCGCGCTCGGCAGCCTCACTCCTACCAGGAGCTCTCACCTTCCGGACGCTGTCACAGCGCCTTCTGCACTCGCCGCAGGACCGGTTCCAGCGCGGGGAAGGTCTGGATGCTCCGCCGTGCCACCCGTCGCGCCATGGAGGCCTTCCTGGCCGGGGCCGGTGTCGAGGCGGCGGCCTTCTTGGCCGGCGCGGCCCTGAGTGCCTTCCGCACGCCGGCCAGGCCGCGTGATTTCTCCGCGCTCTCGGCGAAGCTGGTCTCCGCGTAGAAGACCGTCCAGTCGAGGATCTGCCGGGCGTCGTCGAGCGTCGGCTCCGGGGAGAACTCGGCAGGCAGCCCGCCGACGAGCAGCTGCTGGTACAGGCTCGACATGTCGTAGGAGGTCATCCGCTCGGCGGCCTTGACCGAGGCTGCCGAGTACCTCAGATACCGCTCACGGTCCTCGGCGAAGGCCGCGACCTCCCGGGCGAGCCCCACCGCGTCACCCTGCCGGACGGCGACGATGCCCTCGTTGTCCTGTACGGGGACCAGCCACGGCAGCTCGTACATCACCACGGGCACACCACGAACCTGAGCCTCCGCGAGCGTGAGCTGGTAGCCCTCGATGATGCTCGTCGTCACGAAGAGGTGTGCCGCGTCGATCGACCGGATCAGCTCCTCGCCACGGCGCGGCCCCACGACCTTGACGTGGTCGCCCAGGCCCTTCTTGTCCACCTCGGCGGCGAGGTCCGCGACCGTGTAGTCCTTCCAGTCCGGCCCGATGACGGTGAGCTCGAAGTCGACCGACAGCCGGCGCAGCTCCTGCGCCATGAGGAGCAGCTCGCGAGGCTTCTTCGTGCGCTCGTCCAGGCGACCCCACCAGACCAGCTCGATCCGGCCCTCGGGCGCGCTCTTCGTGACCTCCGAGCCGGCCGACTCGATCAGCAGCGGCGAGGGCGGGTTCGGGAGGTAGACCGTGTGCTCGATGCCACGGAGCTTCCAGTAGGCGACGTCGAGCGGCGACAGCGTCACCGTGGTCGCCAGAGCGTTCAGGTGGTCCGTGAGGAAGGACGTCAGGTCGTTCTGGTCGTAGATGGGGCGCAGGCCGAAGTTGTGGATCCACCCGATCGTCGGCACGCCGAGGGCGCGCGCCATCAGGGCGTACGACGGCCACTGCCGGCTGTACAGGATCTGCTGGTCGATGATGACGTCGATCGCCTCGTCGCGGCAGATCTGCGCCCACTCCTCGACGCGGGCCGGCAGGCCCTTGCCCTTCATCTCGATGAACTTGGCGCCCTCGGGCAGGCCGTCGAGCACGCTGTCCTTGCGGTGGGCCACGACCGTGACCTTGTACCCGGCCTCCAGCAGGAAGTGCGCCTGCGAGAGGAGCACCCCGGAGACGCCGCCGGTCGTCAGCGTCTTGGTCGTGAGCAGCACGCTCTTGACCGGACGCTCACCCGCCTCGATCCGGGTGCCGCTCGTCGCCAGGACCGAGAGAACCTCCGGGCAGTGCGTCACCGCCGCGAGCACGACATCCGGCTGCGGGACCCTGGTGTGCAGCAGGTCGAGGCACGCCCCGTGCAGATCACTGCTCATGTTCTTCTGCAGGAAGCCGATCACGTTGGCGATCATCGACAACCGCGCCGACTCATAGCTCCTGATCAGCTCGGTCGGGTCCGTCCGGGACAGGGTCAGGGACTCGACCGCCGGGCGGATGCTCTCGACGGAGTCGATCGCACCCAGGTAGAAAGCGAACTGCGCGACGTCCGCGACCGCGTGCCCGCTGCCCCCACGACGGAAGAAGTACCGGTACAGCTTGTCCGTGATCGACACGTACTTCCGGGCGCGTGCCGCCGCGAGGAACATGATGGGAAGGTCGTTGACCCGCGGGAGCACGAGGTCCTCCGGCAGCATCTCGTAGACCTCACGCAGCAGCGAGGCCCGGAAGAGGTACCGCCAGAGCTGCCCCTGCGCCGCCCGTCCGACGGGGAAGAGTCCGTTGAACACGTCGTCGCCGCTGAGCGAGTGATGGATGGGTGCCAGGCGCTTCTGGTACCCGCCGACCGTCTGACCGTCCGGGTTGATGACCGCGACCCCGAAGCCGACCAGGTCGGCCTTCGTCGCGCGCGCTTTCGCGTAGGACTTCTCGACGGCGTCCGGGGCGAACTCGTCGTCACCGTCCAGGAAGAGGACGTACTCGCTCTGCGCCGCCATGATCCCGGCCCGCCGCCCCTGGAACGCCGAGCCGTTCTGCTCCAGCCGGATCAGCCGGATGCGCTGGTCACGGGCCTGGTAGCTCTCGATGACCTGGCTCGTGCCGTCCGTCGAGGCATCGTCCACGCAGACGACCTCGAACTGCCCGTTCGTCTGCCGCAGACAGCTCTCCAGCGCGTTCCCGACCCAGGCCTCGTCGTTGTGCACCGGCAGGATGATCGAGACGAGCGGTGGCGTGTGCAATGAGGTCTCCGGGGTGAGGACGGGCGCGCAGATCGCCGCCGTCCTCCAGGGCGCCAGCGACCTGCCGCAATCGTAGGTCCCGGCCGCCGCACGGGCCATGTAAGTCGCCCGCGCACAACTCCCGGTAGGAGCGGGCCGCGCTCGGCAGCCTCACTCCTACCAGGAGCTCTCACCTTCCGGACGCTGTCACAGCGCCTTCTGCACTCGCCGCAGGACCGGTTCCAGCGCGGGGAAGGTCTGGATGCTCCGCCGTGCCACCCGTCGCGCCATGGAGGCCTTCCTGGCCGGGGCCGGTGTCGAGGCGGCGGCCTTCTTGGCCGGCGCGGCCCTGAGTGCCTTCCGCACGCCGGCCAGGCCGCGTGATTTCTCCGCGCTCTCGGCGAAGCTGGTCTCCGCGTAGAAGACCGTCCAGTCGAGGATCTGCCGGGCGTCGTCGAGCGTCGGCTCCGGGGAGAACTCGGCAGGCAGCCCGCCGACGAGCAGCTGCTGGTACAGGCTCGACATGTCGTAGGAGGTCATCCGCTCGGCGGCCTTGACCGAGGCTGCCGAGTACCTCAGATACCGCTCACGGTCCTCGGCGAAGGCCGCGACCTCCCGGGCGAGCCCCACCGCGTCACCCTGCCGGACGGCGACGATGCCCTCGTTGTCCTGTACGGGGACCAGCCACGGCAGCTCGTACATCACCACGGGCACACCACGAACCTGAGCCTCCGCGAGCGTGAGCTGGTAGCCCTCGATGATGCTCGTCGTCACGAAGAGGTGTGCCGCGTCGATCGACCGGATCAGCTCCTCGCCACGGCGCGGCCCCACGACCTTGACGTGGTCGCCCAGGCCCTTCTTGTCCACCTCGGCGGCGAGGTCCGCGACCGTGTAGTCCTTCCAGTCCGGCCCGATGACGGTGAGCTCGAAGTCGACCGACAGCCGGCGCAGCTCCTGCGCCATGAGGAGCAGCTCGCGAGGCTTCTTCGTGCGCTCGTCCAGGCGACCCCACCAGACCAGCTCGATCCGGCCCTCGGGCGCGCTCTTCGTGACCTCCGAGCCGGCCGACTCGATCAGCAGCGGCGAGGGCGGGTTCGGGAGGTAGACCGTGTGCTCGATGCCACGGAGCTTCCAGTAGGCGACGTCGAGCGGCGACAGCGTCACCGTGGTCGCCAGAGCGTTCAGGTGGTCCGTGAGGAAGGACGTCAGGTCGTTCTGGTCGTAGATGGGGCGCAGGCCGAAGTTGTGGATCCACCCGATCGTCGGCACGCCGAGGGCGCGCGCCATCAGGGCGTACGACGGCCACTGCCGGCTGTACAGGATCTGCTGGTCGATGATGACGTCGATCGCCTCGTCGCGGCAGATCTGCGCCCACTCCTCGACGCGGGCCGGCAGGCCCTTGCCCTTCATCTCGATGAACTTGGCGCCCTCGGGCAGGCCGTCGAGCACGCTGTCCTTGCGGTGGGCCACGACCGTGACCTTGTACCCGGCCTCCAGCAGGAAGTGCGCCTGCGAGAGGAGCACCCCGGAGACGCCGCCGGTCGTCAGCGTCTTGGTGGTCAGCAGCACGCTCTTGACCGGACGCTCACCCGCCTCGATCCGGGTGCCGCTCGTCGCCAGGACCGAGAGAACCTCCGGGCAGTGCGTCACCGCCGCGAGCACGACATCCGGCTGCGGGACCCTGGTGTGCAGCAGGTCGAGGCACGCCCCGTGCAGATCACTGCTCATGTTCTTCTGCAGGAAGCCGATCACGTTGGCGATCATCGACAACCGCGCCGACTCATAGCTCCTGATCAGCTCGGTCGGGTCCGTCCGGGACAGGGTCAGGGACTCGACCGCCGGGCGGATGCTCTCGACGGAGTCGATCGCACCCAGGTAGAAAGCGAACTGCGCGACGTCCGCGACCGCGTGCCCGCTGCCCCCACGACGGAAGAAGTACCGGTACAGCTTGTCCGTGATCGACACGTACTTCCGGGCGCGTGCCGCCGCGAGGAACATGATGGGAAGGTCGTTGACCCGCGGGAGCACGAGGTCCGCCGGCAGCATCTCGTAGACCTCACGCAGCAGCGAGGTCCGGAAGAGGTACCGCCAGAGCTGGCCCTGCGCCGGCTTGCCGACCGGGAAGAGACCGTTGAACACCTCCTCACCGGTGAGCGAGTGATGGATCGGCGCCAGACGCTTCTGGTACCCGCCGACCTTCTGCCCGTCCGGGTTGATGACCTCGACCCCGAAGCCGACCAGGTCCGCGCCCGTCGCCTGCGCCTTCGCGTACGCCTTCTCGACCGCGTCGGGAGCGAACTCGTCGTCGCCGTCGACGAAGAGGACGTACTCGCCCTTCGCCGCCATGATCCCGGCCCGCCGCCCCTGGAACGCCGAGCCGTTCTGCTCCAGCCGGATCAGCCGGATGCGCTCGTCACGGGACAGATAGCCCTCGATGACCTCGCTCGTACCGTCGGTCGAGGCATCGTCCACGCAGACGACCTCGAACTGCCCGTTGGTCTGCCGCAGACAGCTCTCGATCGCGTTCCCGACCCAGGCCTCGTCGTTGTGCACCGGCAGGATGATCGAGACGAGTGGTGGCGTGTGCAATGAGGTCTCCGAGGTGGGGGGAAAGCGCAAATCGCTGCAATCCTAGTCGCTCGCCGTGGCGCGGTGAGCAAGCACGTCCTCGAGAAGGACCTGGGCCCGCGCACCGAAGCTGTGCTCCTTGCGGACGTGGTCGGACAGCGCGCGCAGCGACGTCTCGTCATACCAGGCTCCGCCCTCACCGGCGAGCACCGCCTCCAGGTCCTCGGCGGTCCTGAAGCGGGCCAGGCCGCGCTCCGGGAGCACGTTCCGGGTGATCTCGTCGAGTCCCTCGATCGCGTCGGTCAGCAGCCGGCCCCCCGATGCGAGGACGTCGAACACGCGGTTGGAGACGAAGCCGAGGTCTCGCATGTCGGCCCAGTGGTCGTTGAGCGCCCAGGCCGCCGAACGGTAGTACCGGCGGAGAATCTCGTTGGGTACGTACGTTCCGGCGATCGCCGCGGCGGGCAGGAACCCCTCCCACTGCTCCCCGTAGACGGCGATCGGTGTGCCGGAGGCGACGGTGTGCATGACCACGGGCCGCGCCTCGCCCCGCGAGTTCCCCACGAACAGCGCCTTGCCGACGACCTCGGGAACGGGCTCGTCGTCGAGGTAGAAGCGGCTCGGGTCGGTGCACTGCAACAACGGCCGGACCGGGAGGTCCCATGCAGACGAGACGTCGCGGGCCCAGCGAGGACTGGCCGCGTACCGGAGGTCGTAGGTCGCGAGCTCGCGCGCCGTCACGGCGTCGGGGTGGCTGATGACCCACGCGACGCTGGTCACGTTCGTGGGCAGCGTCACGGCGAACAGCCCGCGCAGCGTCACGACCACGTCGTCGGTGTACGAGGTGAACCGGGCGTCGTTGAGCCTGTTGTCGACGACGGCACGCTGGCCGAGCGCACGCAGCGCGTCCGCCAGCGAGTTGGCGAAATGGAAGTCGCCCCACTGCCGCGCGCGGTCGGCCGCCGGGGCCGCGATCTTGATCGCCCAGCGCAGCGAGGGCGGAGCCTCCGTGACCGTGGCGCCGCGGCCCGCTCCGGCAGGGAGCCAGAGTGCTCGCGTCCAGGAGCTCTCCTTCTCGGGGGCGCTCACCGCCGAGACGCCCAGGAAGACCGGGGAGAGGCCGAAGGCCGCGAAGAGGTCGGCCGACCCGGACGGCACCTCTGGCCAGGCCGCCCGGAACGCCGGCAGATCCTCTCCGGGCTGAGGCGAGCTGTCGAACGCCGCGGCCCCTGCGCCGCGTGTCCCGACCAGGCCGGGCACGACGACGACCGGCCGCCCCTCCTGCACCGCGAGGCGCTGCGACAGGCTGATGTCGGCCCACAGGTCGCCGGCCTGGCCGTCCCCCAGCGCGGCGCGGACGGACTTCGTGCGCGCCAGCAGCGGGACCGGCGCCCCCGGCACGGAGAACCACGGCGCCGGCCAGACGACGCCGGCCGGGTGCATGCCGCCGAGGAACGGGACCGGGTCCTTCTCGTAGGGCGGGTAGACCACCCCGGCGTCGCTGACCAGGTTCCGGCTGTTGAGCACGAGCGGGTGCACCGCGGCGGCGCCAGACTCCGAGAACGCGGTGCGCCAGTCGGCGAGCGTCCCTTCCCGGAACCCGTTCCGGGCGGACATCAGGAGCGTGTGCTCACCGCGGGCGCCGTGCACCGCCGCTGCGACGGCGGCGACCGTTCCAGCGGGTCCGGACACGGGGACGGTCCGCACCTCCCAGCGGGCGAGCCTGGCCAGCGCGAGCCCGACGGAGGCCTGACGGTCTTCGTCACGCACGAGGAGCACGACCTCGACGGGCTGCGCGGGCCGGTCGTCCGCGGCCCACGTCACCAGGTCGACGGCCCCGAGGGCGGCAAGCACCTCCGACGTCGAGGCGCAGTCGGTGACCACCACGCTCATCAGCCCCGGCACGGCCTTCCGGGCCGGACCGTCCCGCCACGACGTGGCCGTCTCACCGACCGGCTCGCGTACCTGCGCCCGCAGCGCCTCGCGCACGTCGGGGAGGGTGACCCCGTCCCGCAACCAGCCGGCGTCGGGTGCGAGCGGCAGGGTCCGCGGATCGCCGTCCGCCAGCAACGAGACCAGCGGGGACCGGTCAGGACGTCGCGGACCGTCGGCGCGTGCCGGGTCGAAGAGCGGGGACGTCGACTTCTCCCACGCGCCGTCCGCGCCCTCGAGGTACGCGACCAGCGGGTCCGTCTCGTCGTGGTCCCACCGCCTCGGATCGAGGCGTGCCGGGAGGAACAGCGGGTGCGGCGACCATCCGGCTCGCCTGCCCTCCTCGACGTAGTGGCTGACCGCCTCTGCCCGGTCCGCGAAGGTCAGACCCGCCTGGTGCTGGTACCACTCCACGTCGAACACACCCGAGGCGAGGATCCGCTCGGCAGCGGACACGGGCGGCGGGTCTGCCGCGGAGCCCTCCACCTCACAACGCCCGGGCGTCCGACTCCAGCAGCACCGGGATCCCGTCCCGCACCGGGTAGGCCAGCGGCCGGTCCGGGTCGGTCGAGTGCAGCTCCGGCTCGCCGCCGGGCCCGGTCCCGTCCACCAGCTCCGCACCCGTCACGGGGCAGCGCAGGATCTCTCGCACCCACGGGTCGAGCTGGACGGTCGGTTCGGTGCTCATGCTGCTCCTCCTGCGTCGCCGGCCTCGGCACGCACCAGCGACAGGACGTCGTCGCGCACCTTGACCATGATGTCCTCGTCGGTGGCCTCGACGTTGAGCCGCAGCAGCGGCTCGGTGTTCGAGGCGCGAAGGTTGAACCACCACTGCGGGTGGCCGTCCCAGTGGGACACGGTAACTCCGTCGAGCCGGTCGACCACGACCCCCGGGTACGCGGCCAGGTAGGCGTCCAGCACCCGCTGGGTCGCCTCGGCGGCGTCGGGCACCGTCGAGTTGATCTCGCCGGACGCGACGTACGGCTCGTACATCTCCGCGAGCGCCGACAGCGGGTGCGGCTGGCCACCCAGGGCGGCCAGCACGTGCATCGCGGCGAGCATGCCGGTGTCGGCGAAGAAGAAGTCCCGGAAGTAGTAGTGGGCGGAGTGCTCCCCGCCGAACACCGCGTCCCGCTCGGCCATCTCCGCCTTGATGAACGAGTGGCCCACGCGGGTCCGCAGGGTCTCGGCCCCTGCCGCCGACAGGATGTCGGGCACGGCCCGGGAGGTGATCAGGTTGTGGATCACGGTGGGTGTGCGGCCCGCCGCCTTCTCCTTCTCCACCTCGCGGAGCCCCACCAGGGCGGTGATGGCGGACGGCGAGACGGGCACGCCGCGCTCGTCCACCACGAAGCACCGGTCGGCGTCCCCGTCGAAGGCGAGTCCCAGGTCGGCCTCGTTCGCCACGACGGCGGTCTGCAGGTCCACCAGGTTCGCCGGCTCCAGCGGGTTGGCCTCGTGGTTGGGGAAGGTCCCGTCCAGCTCGAAGTACAGCGGCACGATCTCAAGGGGCAGCGCCGGCAGACCCGCCGCCTCGCCGAGCACCGCGGGGACGGTGTGGCCACCCATGCCGTTGCCCGCGTCGACCACCACCTTGAGCGGGCGCAGCCCGGACAGGTCGACCAGGCCGCGCAGGAAGGCGGCGTAGTCGGCGAGGGTGTCGCGGTCGGTCACGGTCCCGTTCCCCGTGCCTGCGGACGGCATCTGTCCGGCCTCGGCGGGCCGCGCGTCGTCGTCGTCCAGGATCGCCTGGGCGACCTCGCGGACTTCGGCGAGACCGGTGGCCTGGCCAACCGGCCGCGCGCCCGCGCGACACAGCTTGATCCCGTTGTAGGCGGCGGGGTTGTGGCTGGCGGTGAACATCGCACCAGGCAGGCCGAGCACACCCGAGGCGTGGTACAGCCCGTCGGTGGAGCACAGGCCGATGCGCGTGACGGAGACACCCTCGGCGGTCAGCCCCGCGGCGAACGCCTCGACGAGCTCGGGGCCGGAGTCACGCATGTCGTGACCCACCACGACGCCGGGTGCGGCGTCGGCCTCGGGCAGCACGACGGCGCGCGCGAACGCCCGGCCGATCGCCCGCGCGACCTGCGGTGAGAGCTGGTCCGGGACCGTGCCTCGGACGTCGTACGCCTTGATGATCTGGGAGAGGTCGAATGCCACGCGGCCAGCCTACGCCGCGCCGGACCGCTGACTGCGGCAACCAACGACGCGCCACGGTGACGGATGCCCCTACGCTTACCGGTGCTACCGCCACACCGTCACCATCAGAAGGCAGATGCGTTGTCATGACCGGTCAGGTAAGAGGGCTCGCTCGGAAGCTGGTCGACAGGTTTCCCCCCGTACGACGACGTGACGAGCTCCTCGCTGCTCGTCTCCAGCTCGTCACGGAGCTGCGGGAACGCGTGACGGAGCTGCAGACCGAGACGAAGGAGCTGCAGTCCCAGGTCGAGGAGCTGGACGCCGAGACCCGCAAGGGGCGGGTACGCACCCGGCGGGTGCGTCGCCAGGTCGGAGAGCTTCGTGAGCAGCTTGCCACGGCGGCCGCCGTGAGCAAGGAGCTGCGCTCGGTCGAGGCCCGGCCGTCGTTCCGCCGGATGCTGGTGATCGAACGCGGCCTGTCCCACGCCGCGCACGCGCACCCCAACCGGTCACCACGCAGCAGGGTCTCCGACAAGCTCTTCTCGAAGGCTCTCGCGGACTCGCTCGGCGTCCGGGTACCGGCAGACCTGGAGGTCTGGCCGGACCTCGACAGCATCGAGCTCGGTTCGCTGCCCGACGAGTTCGTGATCAAGTCCATCGGCGGTGCCTCGTCCCGCGGCGTCTTCCCGCTGCGCCGGCTCGACGGCGAGTACAGGCTGATCAGCACCGGTGATGTCATCACGCTCGACGAGATACGGGCACGGTTCCGCGCGGAGATGGAGCTGGACGCCACGCGGCCGTCGTACGACTGGATCAGGCCGCCGTTCTACGCGGAGGAGTTCATCAAGGATCTGAGCGACAGCTCCGAGATCCCGGTCGACGTCAAGGTCTACACGTTCTACGGGCGCGTCGGTCAGGTGCTGCTGCGCCGCGTCGCCCGCCACGGCGAACGCTCGGGCGTGGGCTACCGGTACCTCGCGGCGGACGGGAGCGACCTCGGCGACGTCTCCATCAGCCGGACGACAGACCCGACGATCCCGGTTCCTGACCGGTTCGAGGAGATCATCGCTGCCGCGGAGCGGATCTCGCGGGCGACCGGCCTCGCGTTCATCCGGGTGGACCTCTACCAGACGCGGAACGGTGTGGTCTTCGGCGAGCTGACGCCGTGCCCTGGAGAACCTCAGCACTACACGGACGACCACGACCTGCTCCTCGGGCGCCTCTGGCAGGAGGCCCAGCTGCGCCTCGACGCCGACGCCGCGAACGGCCTGGCGATCGGCTTCGACCTACCGGGCGGCACGGAGCAGGCCGGCAGGCTCGAAGAGGCCGGAGCCTGACCTCGCGATTCCGGAGACCGGATACTCTGGCGCGGTGCTAGCCGTCGCCCAGTTTCACGAGCCCCTACCGCTGACCAACACGATCCAGCGGTACGACTGGGGGTCCGTCGAAGCGATCCCGCACCTGCTCGGCGCCGAGCCCGACGGCGGCCCGCAGGCCGAGCTGTGGCTCGGCGCCCACACGAGCGCGCCGTCGGTCAGCGTGATCGAGGACGAGGACGTCGCACTCGACCGCCTGGTGCGCGAGGCGCCGGTGCAGACGCTCGGCCACCGGGTCGCGGAGCAGTTCGGACCGCGCCTTCCGTATCTGCTGAAGATCCTGGCGGCGGGCAAGGCACTCTCGCTCCAGGTGCACCCGTCGCCGCGGCAGGCCCGGGAGGGCTTCGCCCGCGAGAACAAGGCGGGCCTGCCGCTGTCGTCGCCCAAGCGGTCCTTCAAGGACGACCAGCACAAGCCCGAGATGATCGTGGCGCTCTCGCAGTTCGAGGGGCTGGCGGGCTTCCGCACGCCGCGCACCATCCTCGACGTGCTGGAGGGCCTGGCGGGCCACATGGTCGACGGCGTCCGCACGGCGCTGCTGCGCGACCGCAGCCACGAGGGCATGCGCGAGGCGTTCAACCATCTTCTTTCCGCGCGCGCCTCCGATGCCTGCGCGGCCGACATCCAGGTCACCCTCGACTCGGTCAGGGACCGGCTTGCGGCGGGCTCCCCGTTCGAGCGCGCCGACCGCACGGTGGTCGACCTCGCCGAGCAGCACCCTGGCGATCCGGGCGCCATCGCGTCCCTCATGCTCAACCGGTTCTCGCTCGAACCGGGCGAGGCCGCCTTCACCCCGGCCGGGGTGGTGCACGCCTACCTGTCGGGGCTGGGCATCGAGATCATGGCCAGCTCCGACAACGTGCTGCGCGCCGGGCTCACCACGAAGCTCGTCGACGAGGAGAACCTCGTGGCCTGCACCGTGTTCGCCCCGCAGCAGCCGTTCACCCCCCAGCTCACGACGGCGGGCAGCCGCGGGCAGGTGCACACCTACCGCGTGCCGGTCACGGAGTTCGCGCTCACGACCGCCGACGTCGACCCGGCCGAGCCGGTCACGCTGCCCGCGACCGGCCCGCGGATCGTGCTGTGCCTGGCCGGCGAGCTGAAGCTCTCCGCCGACCGCTCGAAGACGGGGCCGCAGCGTCTGGTCCAGGGCGAGTCGGTCTTCGTCCCGCACGACGCGGGCAACCTGCTGCTCTCGGGCGCGGGCCACGCGGTCTGCGCCTGGGTCCCGTAACCCAACCAGTTGAGTGCTGGATATTTGTCCTCTCGAACCGTTTCGGGAGGACAAATATCCAGCACTCAGCGGGGCGGGTCAGGCCGAGGTGTCGTCGTCCGCGCGGAGGACGCGCAGGTGACCGCGGCGGGCCGTTTCCGTGACCGACGACGGCTCGGCCGCCGGGCGGCGCACCTTGCCTGCCTCGCGCACGGCGTCGGCGAGGGCGGACAGGTCGTCGGGGCTGGGCCCGGCGTCCTCGAACTCCGGCATCAGGCGGAGCACCTCCCACCCGCGCGGTGCCGTCAGCCGCTCGGCGTGCTCGGCACACAGGTCGTAGCTGTGGGGCTCGGCCAGGTGCGCAAGCGGACCCAGTACCGCTGTCGAGTCCGCATACACGTACGTGAGCGTCGCTACGGCCGCGTTTGTACAGGCCGAGCGCGAACACTGTCTCACCGATCTCACGCGCCGAGACTACGCCCTGACCGGGCACAACGTGCCGAACACGCCGGACGATCACGGGCGTAACGACCTGGGCCGAGCTCGGGTGGGCAGGTGACGGCGGAATGACCATGCAGTTGCTGCCAGGATCACACCCGGCGTGGCAGCAGGTGCATGGTCAACCTTGCTTTCTGTTCAGGAGCCCCGCGCCCGCGAAGGCGAGGTCGACGAGCGTCAGGACGACCCGGCTGACGAGCACCGCGAGGGCCGCCGCGGGTGCGGGCAGCGCACCCGCGAGCACCGCGGCCAGCACCAGCTCACGCACGCCCGCGCCGGCCGGCGCGACCACGAATAGGAATCCGGCGGTCCACGCGAGCGCCCAGCCGCCGGCCGCCAGGGCGAAGGTCCGGACGGTCAGCGGCAGTCCGAGCCCCGTGCAGAGCACCCAGAGCTGCAGCCCCGCGACGAGCCACCCGGCCACGGACCAGGCCGCTGCGCGCGCCAGGCCGCCCCACGTCATCGGCCGCTCCGGCGCGGCGCGCCCCGTGAGCCGGACGGCCGTCCCGATCAGGCGGTTGAGCACCGGCGGCGCGAGCACCAGCACGACGGCGGGCGCCGCCCACACCACCCAGGACCAGGCGCCCAGCGCACCCGCTGACACGAACGGCAGCGCCACCGCGCCCACCGCGGCGCCCGAGGCCACCGACACCGCGACGGCGACCAGCATCGACGCGGCCGACCTGCTGCGGGGCACACCGTGCCCCGCCCCGACCTCGGCGGCGGCCACGACGTTCCACACGCCGCCGGGCACGTACTTGCCGAGCTGGCTGACGCCGAACACGGCGACGGCGCTCCGCAACGACAGGGGCGAACCCAGGTCCGCGAGTACGACCCGCCAGGCGAGCAGCGTGCACCACACATAAAGGACCCCGAGGACGACGACGAGGACGACCTCGGTCCCGGACAGGTCCGTCGCGGCACGCGCCAGCGCCTCCCGGTTGCCCAGCACGTACCAGACGGCCAGCCCGAGCGCGACGGCCAGGAAGCCCCACCGCACCCACCGTGACCGCAGGACGGCCAGCACGCCGCCGACGACCGGGCGGCGGGCGCCGGTCGCCGCCGTCCCGGACCCGGTCGACCCGGGCTCCACCGTCCCGGACCCGGCCGCACCGGGCGTCGTCGTCCCGGACCCAGGCGACCCAGGCTCTGTCGTGCCGGACCCGGCCGAACCGGGCGCCGTCGTCCCCGCATCCGTCCTGGTCACAGCACCCCCCTGCGCCGCAGCTCTGCGACCAGCGGTTCGGCGACGACCTGCGGGCGGATCCGGTCCCTGCCGCGCGCCGCACGCTCCCGGGCAGCGGCCAGCTCCGCGGGGTCGCACAGCCTGACGAGCTCGGCCGCGAGCGCCCGAGGGTCGGCCGCCGGGACCAGCTCGACGTGCTCCCCCACCGCCCTGCGCTGCGGCGGGGTGTCCGAGGTGACCACGACGCAGCCCGCCGCGAGCCCCTGGTACACCTTGTTCGGCACCACCCGCACGCCCTTCGGGGTGTCGCTGAAGATGCCAAGGCAGACCTGGTGCCCGGCGACGACGCCGGGCAGCTCGTCGGCCTCCACCCAGTCGTACCAGGTCACGCCCGGGGTGCCCGCAAGGAGCTCGCGCGCAAGCGGTAGGTCCTGGCCGGCACCGACCATCGTCACGCGCAGCGCGGCCCCCGCCGCGACGGCGTCGTGCACCGCCTCGGCGATGACCGGCGCGCCCTGCAGCGGCGTGTACAGCCCGAAGAAGACGACGGACAGCGCGTCGGCCCCGTGGTCCGGGCGCTGAGCCGGCGGGGAGGCCGTTCGCCACTCGTCCGGTGCGCCGACCAGGACGACGACGCCCTTGTCCGGATCCGGGAGCATCCGCCGGTGCTCCTCGGTGTCCGTGACGACGACGTCAGCGCACGCGACGGCGAGCCGGTCCAGCCCGGTCAGCAGCCGCACCCGCAGGCCGGCGGCCCCACGGTCGGCAGCGGTGTCCCCGGCGAAGACCAGGTGGTCGAGCACGATCACCGAGCGCGGGTGGAGCAGCCGCGCGAGGACGACGTCGAAGTGGCCGAGGTAGCCGACGAGCACGGCAGCGGGCCGGCCCTCCGCCCGACGGTGCCGCACGGTGTCGCGCACCAGACCCGCCCAGCACAGCAGGAGCCGGATGGCCAGGGCGGGCAGCCGCCACGGCTGCTGGAGCATGCGCACCCGTTCGGCGGTGGAGAAGCCGAGGGGCCGGTTCAGCTCGGTGACCTTGCTGCCATGGGCGCGCAGCCCCGCGATCAGGACGGCGATACGGGGGTGGCGCGCGGCGTCGTACGTGCCGAAAGCGATCACTGGACGGCGGCCGAGAGGTCGACGGGCCCCGTCGGCCGGACGGTCGACCGGGCGGTCGACCGGGCACTCGGCTGGGCCGCCGATCCGGCCGGAGCCGTCGTCGTGCCGTACTGCACCTCCTTGAGGCGCTCCAGCGTGTCCTCGAGCAGCACCCGGTTGGTGCGCTGCAGGTCGGCGAGCACGAGCAGGGCGAAGCTGAGCAGCACCCCCACCATGGAGGTCGCCCCGAGCACTATCGACTGGAGGTGCTGCCCGGGGGTGCCGGTCGCGAGGAGCACCGCGTACCGGCCGAACGGCACCGCCGCGCCGACCGCGAAGACGAGTCCGAGCGTGAGGAACACCGCGTGCGGCTTGTACATCACGTAGGACCGGCTGATCGCCTGCCCCGACTTGGCGATGTGCTGCCACATGCTCGTGAAGAGCCGCGACTCGCGAGTCTTCGCGTTGGTGGTGACCGGCAGGCTCTGGATCCGCAACCGCTTGTTCCCGGCCTGGATGATCGTCTCCATGCAGTAGCTGAACTGCGTGACGACGTTGAGCCGCAGCAACGCCCCGCGCGAGTAGGCGCGGAAACCGCTCGCGGCGTCGGGCAGGTCGGTTCCCGCGGCGAAGTTGACCACCTCGCTGCCCACCTTCTGCAGCGCCTTCTTCAGCGGCGAGAAATGGTCGATGGTGCCGGTCTGCCGGTCGGCGATCACGATGTCGGCGTCGCCGAGCACCACCGGCATCACCAGGTCGCCGATCCGTTCCTGCGGGTACTGGTTGTCGCCGTCGGTGTTCACCACGATGTCGGCACCGTGCCGCAGCGCGTAGTCGACGCCGTCACGGAACGACCGGGCCAGCCCCATGGTCCGGGCGTGGTGCACGAAGTGCCGCACGCCGAGGCGACGCGCCACCTCGACCGTGTCGTCAGTGGAGCCGTCGTCGACGACCAGGATCTCGATCTCGTCGACTCCCGGGATGTCCCGCGGAATCGTGGCAAGCACCAGAGGAAGGGTTTCTTCCTCGTTCAAGCAGGGGATCTGCACGAACAGCTTCATGGCCCTGTGCTTTCGGTAGCAGGCTCTGGGTAAGCCTCTCGGCTTGCCTCTCTCGACAAGCAGATGCGTGGCTTCACCAACGGTAGGCACGCCACATGACCGGGGCGTGAACACTGCGTGCCATTCAGTTTCTGTTACCCGGCCGTGACCGGAGCGACAGGATGGGTAAAGGAGGCGCGGATACCCTGCACGCGTGACCCGCTCCCCGGCGCGATCCCCCGGCGGCGAGCGCCTGGCCGTCCTCACCAGCGCCCTCACCGCAGTCCTGCTGGCACTGACCGTCGCCCTGGCGGACGCCCCGTACGCCACCGGCGACGAGCCACCGCACGTCGACTACGCCTACCAGCTCTGGCACGGCGCTCTCCCGGTCTTCGAGGACGGCCTGCGGCTGCGGCCCGACGGCGCCTGGCTCGCCCCGGTCCAGTGGACGGCGCAGCACCCGCCGCTGTACTACCTGCTGATCGCCCCGCTCGTCGGCCCGCTGGCCGACGCCGGACACCCCGTCGCCGCCGTCTACGCGGCGCGGGGCGTCAACGTGCTCCTGTCCGGCGTCCTCGTGGTCGCCGCCTGGTGGAGCGCACGCCGGCTGACCCGGCCCGGCAGCGAGCTGCCGGTCCTCGTCGCGTTCCTGACGAGCGTCATGGCGGCGGTCGCCCACGTCGGCGGCACCGCGTACAACGACCTGCTGGCCACCCTGTGGGTGACGGTCCTGCTCGGGCTGGTGGGCACCGCGATCCGGCGGGGGCTCGACGCGCGCCTGGTCGCGCTGATCTCCGTCGTGGCCGCGGCCGCGTCGCTCACCCGGCTGTCGGCGGGCGCCATCGCCATCGCCGTAGGAGCCGCCGCGGTGGTCGCCGGGGCGGTCCGCGCCCGGCAGGGCAGGGGTCGCTGGGGGCCGGTGGTCGCGCTGTCCGTCGCCGGGCCGCTGACCGTGCTCGCGGCGAGCGGCTGGTTCTACCTCCGCAACCTGGCCCTGACCGGGAGCATCACCGGCTCGCACTTCGACTGGGCGCTGGCGAACCAGAACCGTACGGAGCGGCCCGTCTGGCTGGTCCTCGTGGACCCCGTGACCTGGGCCCGGCTGCCCGACGTCTTCTGGTGGGCCGGCCGGCTGCCCCCGAGCAACCCGTACATCATCACGACGCTCGTGCTCACGGCGCTCCTGCTCGTCTGGGTGCCCCTGGTCGTCGCGGGCAGGGCCGCGCTGCGGCGCGCCCGCCGGCTCGCGCACGGGTCGACGGCGGGCAACGCCGACGACCCGGGCACCGATCGCACCGACGGCCTGCTGCTCCTCGCGCTGCCGGCGGGCGCCGTCGTCGTGGCCGTCACCATGCAGGTGCTGTACGCGGCGAACAGCGGCGGCGTCTACCCGCGCTACCTGCTCGTGGTCTCGCTACCGCTGTGCCTCGCCGTGGCGGCAGGCCTGTCGACGCACCTGCGCCGGTACCTCCCGGTCTGGACCGCCATCTCCTTGACCGACCTCGTGGTCTGGCTGGCGGTGGAGCTGTCCTCGCCGCCGCCTGCGGGCTACTACGCGGAGCTGCCGGTGCCGGCCGCGCTCGTCGCCGCGCTCGCGTGCGGAACCGCCGTCGTCTCCGCGAGGGTGGTGCTGCGGGCGAACAGGCAGCAGGCCACCACCGCGGCCACGGTCACCAGCACGAGCAGCACGGCCGGCGCCGCGAGCTGAGGCCCGGTCAGCGGGCTCCAGCCGGCCCAGCGGGCTGCGGCGTCGGCCACCGTCGACGTCGGACCCTGGTAGAAGCCCCAGAACCCGAAGGCGAGGCCGCTCGCAGCGGCCGCGCCGGCCGCGCCGACGATCCAGGGCACCGCCCGGCCGGTCCGGGGACCGAGCAGCGCGGCCGCGCCGAGCGCCGTCGTTACCGACAGCGCGGCGAGCCCGGCGAACAGGTACCTCCCCTGCACCGCGATGACCAGGCCGGTCTCCTGGTAGCCGGGCCAGGCGTTGGCCAGGACCGCGAGCCACAGGGCGGCAGGCAGCAGCAGGAGCACGGCCACCGCGCGCCGGGTGGCCGTCAGGCGCACCAGCGCGACCACGGCCAGCGCCCCGATGGTGACCGCCGCCGTCCAGAAGACCGCGTCCGGTATCCGGAGCTCGAGCCAGCCGAAGTTGCCGAAGAACGACCTGGTCAGCTGCGTCACGCCCGTCCGAAGGAAGTACCAGAGGCCGGCCGGCTCACCGGGCGCGAACCGGTCGGGGATGCCGACCGGCTGCACCGTGCCGAGGACCAGGAGGTTGCGCAGCCACCACCAGCCGCCGACGGCCAGCGCGACGGCGCCCGCCAGGAGCGTGCCGCGCAGCCGGCGGGCGCGGGAGCCGGGCGCCACCAGGTAGGCCGCGGCCACCATGGGCAGCGCGAACACCACCATCACCTTGGTCAGCAACCCCACGCCGAGCGCGACACCCAGCCCGACGCCGGTCCGGGCCCGCAGGTCGCCACCGAGGACGACGACGCACAGGTAGGTGATCACCGCCCCGCTCAGCGTCACGAGCGCGTCGTTGGTCACGCTGCCCATGATGTGCCCGGCCTGCGGCACGAAGAGCGTGAACGACGCCGCCACGAGCGCCACCGGGCGCGAACCCGAGAGCCGTCGCGCCGCGGCAGCGGCCAGCAGCGGAACCGGCCCCAGCAGCGCGACGTCGAACAGGCGCAGGGCGAGGAGCTGGTGGTCCCAGCGTGCCTCTGCCAGCCCGGCGACGCGCAGCACCAGCGCGGCGACCGCGTAGTACAGCGGCGGATGCTGCGTCATCTGGTCGACGGCGTCCTCGGGCAGGTGTCGCGTGCTGGTGCCGACGGGCACCGGGTCGGCCAGGGCGTTGCCGGCGTCGACCACGAACCGGTCGCCGTCCGGGACGGGCTGGACCGCGACGAACTGAGGGACGTCCTCCCGGTCGAAGTGCCTGCCGGGCAGGTCGGTCTCCAGCCCCGCCTGGGCCCGGGCGTCGTCGACGGCGGGACCCACCAGGGCCTCGCCGGCGGCCGGCCACCCGCCGCCGTAGGCGAGGCGGAGCACGCTGTTGACGTGCTGCGGCTCGTCCGGCGCCCGGAACGGCGGGGCCAGCACCGTCCACAGCACACCCGTCAGCATGACCAGGGCGGTGATGAGGGCGAGGCCTCGGCGGTACGCCGCCTCGGCACGATCGTCGCGCACGGTCACAGGATAGAGGGCACGCGGGTGGGCAGCATCGTCGCCCACCCACGTGCCCTCCAGGGCCCCCTCGCCGTCGTGCGGACGACGGCGGGACACCCGCGCGTCGTCTGCGCGTCGGCCGGTGGCCCTACTGTGACCCCCGTGCGCCCCCTCGTACCCCTCGCCGTGCTGGCCGCGGTCCTCGCCTCGCTCGTCCAGGCGCTGCTGAGCCCTCCGCTGCACACCGGCGACGAGACGGCCCACCTCGACTACGCCTACCAGGTGTGGACCGGGCACCTGCCGGTCTTCGAGGACGGCCTCGTGCTCGCGCCCGAGGCCGGCTCCGTGCCGCCCGTGCAGTGGGCCGCCCAGCACCCGCCGCTGTACTACCTGATGCTGGCGCCCGTGGTCGGTCCCCTCGTGGAGGGCGGGCACGTCGTCGCGGCGGTCTGTGCCGCACGGGGACTGAACGTGCTGGGCGCGGGTCTGCTCGTGCTGGTGGCGGCCTGGGCCGCCCGGCGGGCCTTCCCCGCCGCGCAGCTCCTCGCCCCCGTCACCGCGCTGGTCGTCGCCACGACGGCGTGGGTGGCCCGGGTCGGCGGTTCCGGCTACAACGACGTCTTCGCCGCCCTCCTCACGACCTGGCTGCTGGGGCTCGCGGCGGGTGCCGTGCGGTCCGGTCTGACCTGGACGCGCGCGGCGGGGCTGGTCGTGGTCTCCGCGCTGTGCCTCGGCACGCGCCTGCACACGATGGTCATGGTGGGCGTCCTGGTCGCCGCCGTGCTGGCCGGGGTGCTCCTGCGGACCGCTGGCCCGCTCGGCATTCGCGGCGAGGCCGTACGCGGTGCGACCGTCCGGGGCGAGGCCGTGCGCGCCGCGGTCGTCGCGCTCGGCGTCCCGGCCGCCGTCGCGGCGTCGTCCGGCTGGTTCTACCTGCGCAACGTCGCCCTGACCGGGTCCGTCACCGGTGGGCATCCGGACTGGGCGGCCGAGCACCTGGACCGGGTGGTCCGTCCCGTCCCCGAGGTGCTCGTCGACGCAGGGTTCTGGACCCAGCTCCTCGCGGTGTTCGGGCACGACAGGCTGCCCGACGCCGCGGTGGTGCTGCTCCTGCTGGTCGCGCCCGCCGCGCTGGCCGCCGTCGCGGGCGTCCGCACCGCGGGCGACGTCCGGCTGCCCGCGGCCGAGCGGGCCGACGTGCTGCTCGTCGCGACCGGCGCGACGGCGGTCGCGGCGACCCTGGCGATGCAGCTCGTCTACACGGCGGGCGGCGGCTCGCCGCATCCGCGCTATCTCCTGCCGGTGATCGGGATCCTGGCGATGCTCGTGGCCCAGGGCCTGCTCTCCACGCGCCACCGGCTGCCCTGGGCGGTCGGGCTCTGGTGCGCGGTGCCCCTGATCGACCAGGCCATCTGGATCGCCGTCTCCGTGCCGCGCTACGCCGGGCCGTGGCCCGACGGCTCGCTCTCCGCGCCCGGCGCGTGGGTGGCCTGGGGCCTCGCGTGCGTCACGGTCGCCGTCGCGGTGGCCCGCCTACGGCGGGTCTCGGAGGGTTCGCGGGAGCCGATCCAGGCTGACTGACTCGGCGTACCTGGTACCGCCAGTCAGCACGCTGGTCGGACTACCGGACTGACTCGGCGAACCTGGTACGCCGAGTCAGGTCCGCAGGCACCGTGGCGGTGACGAGACAGGGTCCCGATCGGACGTATCGTCGGTAGGTGCCCCCGTTCTCTCCACGCGGCCGGAACCGGCGGTCGGACCGCGGTACCGGCTCCGCCGGCAGCTCGTCCGCCAGCCCCAGCAGCTCGGCCGGCAGCCCGTCCGGTATCCCCAAGGCCTCCCAGGCGGACCTGCTCAGGCTCGCGGCGACCCCCTCCGGCGACACGTCCGACGACGCGGTACGTCCCCGCCGCCGCGACCGGCGCGGCCGCGGTCTGCGGGGCCCGATGTTCCCGCCCGGGACTCCCGCGCACCGTACGCGCGCGCAGCGGTTCGACGACTTCGTGCTCGACGTCGTCGAGGACCTCGACCGGACCTGGGCCGCACAGCTTCGCGGCACCGAGTTCGCCGTCGAGGACGTACCGCCGTCGGACCCGGCACCGTGGGAGGACGGCGGTGTGCTGCTCGGCCGGTTCTTCCCGGCGGAGGCCGGCCGGCCCGGGCGCGTCGTGGTCTACCGCCGGCCCGTCGAGGTACGTGCCCTCGACCGGGAGGACCTCGCCGACCTGGTGCGGGACGTCGTGGTGGAGCAGGTGGCGCACATGCTCGCCCGCACCCCCGAGGAGATCGACCCGAACTTCGGCGACCGGTCCTGACCCTCGCTGGCCGCTAGGGCTCTACCTGTATCGGCTGAGCCTGCGGTTCTGCTCCGGCTCAGCCGGCCGCGTCGACCCGGCGCACGTGCACGTCCCCGCCCGCTGCGAGCGGCGGCGTGGGCGAGAGCACCGAGAACAGGGTCGTGTCGCCGTCCTCGGCGATGCCCACCGACCACACGACGCCCGGCTGCCCGGCGGGCTGCTCCGCGACCACCGCGACGGTGTCGCCCAGCTCCGCCAGCTCCTCCCAGCCCAGCTCGACGGTCTCGCCGGTCGGCACCTCCACCGTGCGGGTCCAGGCCTCCTCGCCGTCCGGCCCGACGCCGCGCAGCGCGACGGCGGTGCTGTCGTCCACGTCGTCGATCCGGTCCGGGTCACGCTCGTCGGGCACACCGCTCAGCGTCACCACGTACTCGGAGTGGTCGGGGACCGCGACCGCGCCGTCGGCCACCGTGCCCGTCGCTCGCACCGCCTGCCCGGCCAGCCAGGCCCGGTCGTACGGGTCCTCGTCGACCACCGCGTCATCGGCGGCGGAGCCCTTCCTGTCCAGGGCGCCGCCGGCGACGACCGGCACGTCGGCGTCCACGACGACCGTGTAGGCGCCCGCCGGCAGCCCGCCCAGCGGCAGGGTGGTGACCCTGCCCGGTTCGAGCGGCAGCTCCTCGCCGCCCCGCAGCCGGACCGGTCCGTCGGGCCCGAGCACCGCGAGGTTCGCCGTGCCGGCCGTTGTGCCGGGAGCCAGCAGGTCGAGGCGCGGCGCGTGCGGGTCGTCCACCGACTCACCGGTGCTGACCACGCCCGCGACAGCGGTGGTGCGGGACGGTGCGGCGCCGCCCACGACGAGGTCGGCACCCGCGGGCACCAGGCCCTCGATGCGGTGGTGCTGCACGTAGGCGCCCACACGGCCGCCCTCGGCGGTGACGTGCAGCGCGAGCCGGCTCTGGTCGGGCGCGATGGCCTCGAGCATGGTGACGACCTGCTCGCCCGGCGGCACGACGACCAGCGACTTGCTCCCCAGCACCACCGGACCGGCCGCGCCCCAGGCCTCCAGCGACACGGTGGCCGGCGTCCGGCCGGGGTTCTGCAGCACCAGGCGGCCGCTCGACCCCACCGAGGTACTGCCGCCGACCAGCCAGTGCTCGACGGACGGCACCGCGCACGGGCCGGCGACCATGCCGCGCAGGTCGCCGTCGGTGGTCACCGACGCGACGGTCCCCGTCGCGTACGTGGCACCGCTCGGCGTCACACGCACCGTACGCGCACCGGTGACCGCACCCTCGCGCACCGCCGCGACGCCACCGGTCACGAGCGGACCGGGGAGATCGGGTGCCGCGGACCCGTCCAGGGTCGTGACGGAGGGCTCGGCACCCTCCGCGCCGTCGAGCACCGCGGCGGTGAGCGACGTGGTGGTCTCTCCCCGGACCGCGCTGAACTCGTCGTCGCCGACGTCCGGCTGCTGCAGCTCGGCAGGCATCGGGCAGACCAGCCCGGTCTCGGCGGCGGCAACGGGGACGGCACGTGCGGCGTCCGCCGGTGGCGTGACCCGCTGGCCGCCGCCCGTGGTGGCGAGCGCGGCGACCGCCATCGCGCACAGCAGGCCACCCACCGCGGCGGCCGCCCGCCGGGCGACCGGCGGGACCACCAGCTTCTTGCGCTTCATCGAACCCTCCTGCGTCCCACCGGCAGGGCCAGCAGGGCGAAGACCACCAGCGTGAACGTCGTGAGCACCAGCCATACCGTGCGGTGGGGCGCCTCGTAGCGCACCACGAGGTGCCCGGCGTCGGGCCCGAGCGCGAACGCCTGCAGGCCCGCCGACTCGTCGAGTGCCACCGGCTCCAGCCGGCGCCCGTCGAGGGTCGCGTGCCAGCCCGGCCCTGCGGCCTCCGCGAGCACGACGGCGCGGTCCGCACCGCCGGCGGTCACGTCGGCGCGGACGGCCGTGCCCCCGGACGGCAGCACCCGCTCCGTCGCACCCGCCTCCTCGATACGGGCCCAGCCCGGCGCGGGCTCGCCCACCGGGGCGACCCGCCACACGGAGATCGCCTGCCCCTCGGTGACGCGGCTCATGCCGGGCACCATGTCGAGCGTCGCCACCAGGTCGCCGACGGCGCGCGCCGGATCCGTCCCGGGCGTCGCGCCCAGGCCGCCGTCCGAACGGACCTGGACCGCACCGATCCCGAGGTCGGCGAGCTGTTCCGGCACTCCTTCGGTGGCGCCGGACACCAGCGCCGCGACCGCGGTGTCCAGCGTGCCCACCGGTTCGTCGCCGGCCCCGGCGCGATCGTCCGCCGTCGCCCGCGCCGTCGCCGAGACGTCGGCGAGCTGCGAGCCGTCGGCGCGCAGCAGGGCGTACTGCACGGTCCCCTGTACGCCGCCGGCCTCGGCGTCACCGGCGAACCCCACCTCCAGCACGCGTGCCTGCCGAGGTGGCGCCTGCATCTGCTGCCCGACGGCGGGCACTACCGGGTCGGTGGTCACGTGCAGCATGCCGCTCCGCCCGGAGCCCGCGATGCTGCCGGAGCCGGTCAGCCACGCGGCCGCCTGCGCGGCGGGAAGCAGGAGCGCGACCACCACCAGAGCGACCGCCGCGACCTTGCGCGCCGAACCGAGGAAGCCCCGGAGCGACGCCCCGCCGTCGGCGAGCGCGCGGACACCCGCGAGGGCTGCGGCGCTCAGGCCGAGCAGGACCAGCGACAGCCCGGGGCCGGACCACCGGCCGTCGCCCTGGGCCAGGACCGCTACGGCCAGGCCCGCCGCCGCGACCAGCCAGCCGACGAGGGACGTCGCGGCGACGTGCTGCGCCGACTCCGCGACCCGCTTGCGACCGAGGCCGAGCAGCGCCGCACCGAGACCGGCCGCCGCGAGCGCGAGGACGAGCCCGCCGAGCGCCCACGGTCCCGCTGCGCCGACCGCGCGGACGGCGGACGGCACGAGGCCGTCGCCGGGCACGTCGAACCAGGGGGCCGGGACCGCGGGCAGGCCGAGCAGCAGCTCGAGGCCGGAGGCGGTGCCCGACGTCGTGCCCGGTGCCGGGACGCCGGACCCGGCCAGCGGCTCGGCCGTCAGGAGCCTGCTGTTGCCGTGGCGCAGCGCCGTCCACCAGAGCGGGGCGCCGACCACGAGCGCCGGTACGACCGCGAGCGCCAGGTAGACGCGGCGGCGCGGGGCGACGAGCAGCGCCCCGAGCAGCACCACGACGGCCGCCGGGAGCAGCGCGGGCGCCCCGGCCACCACGCAGGCGAGCAGCAGGCCGCTCGCGCCCGCCGCGCCCAGCGAGCCGGAGCTCGTCCGGGAGGCGCGTGCGGTGACGCCCTCCGGCTCCTCGGCCGCGCCGTCGGGCGGCGCGAGCCTGTCGACCGCCTGGCCGCCCACCGCACGGACCAGCGCGACGGCGGTCCAGGGCAGCAGCGCATGCGCCAGCACGGCGCCGAGCAGGCCGCCGTCCAGTGCTCCGAGGAAGGCCGGGGCGACGGTCCAGGCGAATGCCGCGAGGGCGCGCAGCCATACCGACCGGGTCACCGTGCCGGCAGCGGCCCACGCTCCGACGGCGGCGACGGGCAGCGCGAGCAGGAGGACGGCGTCCACCGCGTGCTGCAGCGATCCCCCGGCCAGCGCGGAGAGGCCGGTCAGCACGAACAGCAGGGGGTCCGCAGGAGCGGCGGTGCCGAGCCCGTCGCGCACCCAGCCGGACGTCGCCGCCGACCAGGTGGTCGCCGTCGTTCCGCCGGCGGGGAGCAGCGCGCCGCCGACCAGGCGTCCGCCGGCCGCGAGGGCGCCGAGGGCGGGCCCGAACAACGCGGCCGCCAGGCCGACGGCGGAGAGCACCACGGCGCCCAGCGCGGCCCGGCGCCGGACCGCGAGCGCGTGCAGCTCCGCCTGCTCCAGCTCGGACGGTGTGACGTCCACCCGGTGTGCCTCGCCACGGGCGAGCCGCCGGTCGCGCCGCTCGGCGGCCACCTCGCGCCAGGTGCCCAGCAGCGGCCGCAGCACGCTGCGGGGCACTGTCGAGGTGCGCGCGATCCGGCGTCGGGCGCGGAGCAGCGGTCCCAGCCGGAACACCGCCCACAGTGGTGCGAGCAGCTCGTCGCGCGCCTGGTCGGGCTGCTTCATCGCGAGCCGGTAGCCGGCGGCGAACGGCGCCCACAGCACCATCGCGAACATCGCGAACGGCAGGATCCAGGGCGCCACCGACGTCAGCCGCAGGTAGAGCTGGCTGCGGCGCCGGGCCCCCGAGGAGCCCGGAGCGTGCAGCGCGACCTGCGCGTGCCGCACCACCGCGTCGGGCACGACGACCACCCGGTGGCCGGCGAGCCGCACCCGCAGGCAGAAGTCCGTGGAGTCGCCGAGCTGGCCGTAGGCCGGGTCGGTGCCGCCGACCTCGCGCCAGACCGACGCCCGCACCAGCGCCCCGGCGAGGCCGACGGCGAGCACGTCCTCGCGCGCGTCGTGCTGACCCTGGTCGATCTCCGTGTCGTCGATGCCGGTCATCCGCCGGCCGAGCGGCGAGACGGTGTGGCCCACCTCGACGAGCACTCCCCGGTCGGACAGGTCGGGATCGAGGGGGGTGCCGTCCGGGCCTGACTCCCAGCGCCGCTGCTTGCAGCCCGCGACGGCCACCGCGTTCGAGTGCTCCACCGAGCGGGTGAGGGCCGCGAGGGCGCCCGGGGCGGGGGCGGAGTCGTCGTGCAGGAACCAGAGCCAGCCCTGCTCCGGGGTGCCGACGGCGGCGAGGGCCGCCTCCACCGCGTCGCCGAAGGTGCGCGCGCCCGCACCGGCCACGAAGCGTGCGCCGCCGAGCTGCAGGTCCTGGTGGCCGGACGTCGCGGGTGCGGTGTCGACGTCGACGACCACGACGGAGTCAGGGGTGCGGGACTGCGTCCGCAACGCCGCGAGCGTCGCGGCGAGGTAGGGACTGCTGCCGCGCGTCACGACGACGGCCGTGACCGTGACGGCCACCGGCGCAGCGGTGGCCGTCTGGGCCGGGACCTTGGCCCAGACGGGACCGACCGTGTCCTCGTGGGGACCACGGTCCGGGCTGGGGGCCGACAGGCTGTCGGTACGTGGAGCGCTCATCTCGCTTCACATGATGCGGCGCGTCTGCGCCGACACGCCGCAGACGCGCCGGTCGAGGCACGCATCCTCCAGCGCAGTCTTTCCTGGCTGGGTTCAGACGGCGCGGCGCTTCAGCTTGCGCCGCTCACGCTCCGAGAGACCGCCCCAGATACCGAACCGTTCGTCGTTCTCCAGCGCGTAGTCCAGGCACTCGGCCCTGACCTCGCAGCCGGAACAGACCTTCTTGGCCTCGCGGGTGGACCCACCCTTCTCCGGGAAGAAGGCCTCCGGGTCGGTCTGCGCGCACAGGGCGCGCTCCTGCCAGCCGAGCAAGGAGTCGTCCGGCTCGGTCAGCTCGTACAGCTCACCGAAAAGCGGCAAGACCCGTGCGACCGGCGCCGCCGCGTTCTCGGCGTCAGTCGGGAACTCCACGTCCGATTCCAGAATGTTCCACATGACGTGCCCCTCCGTGCCGTGTCCGTGCTCCGGGCCTTGCCGGCCGACCATGCCGTTCCGTCTGCCGATCTTGTGTGCCGATCTGTCTTGTCGATCCATCGTGCCTGGCCAGACCTGCAGCTTCGAGGCCCTGTTGCATATGCGCTACGAAAACTGCATACATGGAATTACACGCGTGTCGCCTGGAGTCGTCAAGCGGAAATGTGCTATCGCCCCTGGATTCCACGGGTAATTCACCAGTCCTTCCGCAGGTCGTGGCGTACGTCTCACTCAGAGCCCCGCTTTCATATGTCGGGACACCCGGCGAGTCGCCACGCCGAAGGTCCCGCCGGACCGCAAGTTCCGCCCGGGCCTCTTGGTCGAACCGCAACGACACGCCGAATCGCAGCCTCGATCC
>NZ_JBHXBG010000043.1:0-26080 GCF_042726755.1 Promicromonospora sp. NPDC060271
TATACACCCACAACCCCCCACCCGAGATAACGCATTTTCTCTTGGGCTCGGATTTGTTTAAAAGCCACCGCGGCCGGGGTGGGGTGTCGTGGCGGCAGCCGTGCTGGCGGCTGCCGCCGTGGCCCTGCTGGTGCTGATGGTGCTGCGCCCGTGGGAGGGCGAGGCGCCGCCGGCGGGCGGGTTCGACGTCGACCCCGCCCGCGTGGCGGAGCTGGAGGCCGCGGAGGCGGAGCGGGCCGTCGAGAACCTGGCGGCGGCCGGCGAGGTCGCGGTCTCCGCCCAGGAGCGGCTCCTGCCCGTGATGGACGGGCTGTACGAGACGCTGCCTGTCGGCGGCGGGTCCGAGGACGGCGCGACGCCGCCGACGTCGGCGGAGCTGGACGAGTGGCGCGCCGCCGTCGACGAGGTGACCGCGGAGATGGAGGCGCTGCCGACCGGCTCGTCCGAGCACAACATCGTGCGCAACGGGCTGATGCTCTCGACCCGGCTGCTGGGCGACACGCTCGACGTCCTCGAGCTGGCGGCGGCGGACGGCGGGCCGGACGCGACGGACGACTCGGCACGGCTGTACGACGTCGCCGGCGACCTGCGCACGCGTGCGGTGGACGCGTGGGCGGTGGCCGCGGTCCAGCTCGACCTGCAGCACATCGAGGCGGACCGCGGTCACCTGCACGCGTTCCTGCCGCTGCACTCGGGCATGAACGCCGAGGGCGAGGCGCACGGCGACCACTGAGCTCAGTCGAACAGCCGCCGGAACACGTTGGTGTCGGCCAGGTCGACGAGCTCGTCGCCGCGCCCCGACAGGATCGTGCGGATCGCGTACAGCGTGAAGCCCTTGACCTGCTGGGCGGTGATCGCCGGCGGGATCGACAGCTCCTGCTGGGCCGTGACGACGTCGACCAGCGCCGGGCCGTCGTGGTCGAACGCGGCCCGCAGCGCGCCCTCGAGGTCGTCGGGCCGCTCCACCCGCTGGCCGTGGATGCCCATCGCGTTCGCGACGTCGGCGAAGCTCGGGTTGTCGAGCTGCGTGCCGAAGTTCACGAAGCCGGCCGCCTTCATCTCCACCTCGACGAAGTTGAGGGAGGAGTTGTTGAACACCACGATCTTCACGGGCAGCTTGTTCTGCCGGACGGTCAGCAGCTCACCGAGGAGCATCGCGAGGCCGCCGTCGCCCGACAGGGCGATCACCTGCCGCCCGGGGAACGCCGACTGGGCGCCGATGGCGTGCGGCAGGGCGTTCGCCATCGTGCCGTGGCTGAACGATCCGATCAGGCGGCGCCTGCCGTTCATCGTCAGGTACCGGGCCGCCCAGACGACGGGGGAGCCGACGTCCGGGATGAACACCGCGTCCTCGCTCGCCAGCTCGCTCACCAGGCGCGCGACGTACTGCGGGTGGATCGGTTCGCGGTTGCGGTCGTTGTCGGCGAGGTCGTCGAGGTCCTTGCGCGTCCTCGCGTAGTGCTTGAGGGCGGAGTCGAGGTGCTTGCGGTGGGTGTGCTCGTCGAGCAGCGGCAGCAGCGCGTCGATGGTGTCGCCGACGTCGCCCACCAGCCCGACGTCGATCGGCGTGCGCCGCCCGAGCTGTTCGCCCCGGAGGTCGACCTGCACGATCTTCGCCCCCGCCGGGTAGAACTGCTGGTAGGGGAAGTCGGTGCCGAGCATGAGCAGCGCGTCGCAGCTCTCCATGGCGCGGTAGCCCGAGGAGAAGCCCAGCAGGCCGGTCATGCCGACGTCGTACGGGTTGTCGTACTCGAGGAACTCCTTGCCGCGCAGCGCGTGCACCACCGGTGCCCCGAGCCGCCCGGCGAGGGCGACCACCCGCTCGTGGGCGCCCTCCGTGCCCGCGCCGCCCAGGATCGTCACCTTCTTCGCCGCGTTCAGGATGTCGGCGGCCCGCCGCAGCTCGGCGTCGCGCGGGCGGACGACACTCTGTGCCGCCCGGATCGGCGCCGACTTCCTGCGGCCCGTGCTCTCGGCGAGGAAGATCTCGCCGGGGATGACGACGACGGCGACACCGCGCTTCTCGACCGCCGTCCGCATGGCGATCTCGAGCACGCGCGGTAGCTGCTCCGGCAGGCTCACCAGCTCGGTGTAGACGCTGCACTCCCGGAACAGGTCCTGCGGGTGCGTCTCCTGGAAGTAGTTGCTGCCGATCTCGGCTCCCGGGATCTGCGCGGCGATCGCGAGCACCGGCACCCGGCTGCGGTTGGCGTCGAAGAGCCCGTTGATCAGGTGCAGGTTGCCCGGCCCGCAGCTCCCGGCGCAGACGGCCAGCTCGCCGGTCAGCGCGGCCTCGGCGGCCGCGGCGAAGGCTGCAGCCTCCTCGTGCCGCACGTGCTGCCAGGCGACGCCGTCGCTGGTCCGGATGGCGTCGGTGAAGCCGTTCAGCGAGTCGCCGGGCAGGCCGTAGACCCGCTCGACGCCCGCATCCTTGATGATCTCGACGATCGTGTCAGCGACATTGGTCATGACGTGCGCCCCCTGGGTCCGCCTCGGTCTGTTGCGCTGCCCGTGCGACGTTACCGGCGATGACCCGCTTCTTCATGTCGGGTCGGACCATGCAGAAAAGTGTGCCAAGCGCGCTGCAACCGGACCGCGGACGCCCAGGCCGCGGACCCCGGACCGCGGGTCAGCCGATGCCCGCGAGCGCCTCGCCCAGCGGGGTGCGGGTGTGCAGGACGCGGACACCGTTGCGGCGGCTGTCGATCAGGCCCGCGTCCCGCAGGACGGTGAGGTGGTGCGACGCCGTCGACACCGCGAGCTCGGTCAGTGCCGCGCACTCGGAGGTCGACAAGGGCTGCTGGAGCTCGAGGACCAGGCGGGCGCGGGCCGGTCCGAGCAGGGCGGACAGTGCGGCGAGGGCGTCCGCGCCGTCGCGGTGCCAGGTCTCGGACACTCCGTGGGCCGGGTAGAAGATCGTCGGTTGGGCGGGACGTTCGGTCAGGACGGCGCAGCCGCGGGTCGCCATCATGACCGACGGGACGAGCACCAGGCCGGTGCCGCCGCAGTCGACGACCTCCTCGTGCCGCGTCATCTGGACGCGCACGATCTCGTCGGCCCAGGTCACCGTGGAGTGCAGGGTGGAGGCCATGTCCGCGAGGCCGGTGTCGCTGCTGCGGCGCGCGCGGACGCCGATGTCGGCCCGCAGCAGGCGGAGCATCTGCGGCCAGACGGGCGCGAGCAGCGTGTCCCAGACCTCCTGCCAGGCCTCGACGATCACCTTCCGGGCGTGGTCCGGTGCCGCGATCAGGTCGCGGATCTCCTGCTGCCGGGCGCCGGTCGAGCGGAGCACCATCTTCTCGAGGTCGAACCGGAGCCGTTCGTCGGGGACCTCACGCAGCCGTTCGGCCTCCTCCTCGGGAGTCATGTCGCCCGACGGCGTGGCGGTGAGGAAGTCGGGCATGTAGCCCTCGACGCCGCTGATGACCGCCATCAGGCGGAAGGCCTCGCTGGGTGGTCTGCCGCTGCCCTGGATTCCGGCCTGGACGCTCGCCTGGACGCTCCGGAACCAGCCCCAGTGCAGGGGTGCGCTCTGCGGGCGAAGGATGGTGCGCACGGCGTGCACGAGCTCGTGGCCTGGGGAGATGCCGAACCGCACCGCTGAGATGTCGCTGGAGCCGAGCCGGAACTCGACGAACTTTCGATCCACGTCGAAAGCGTAGTCAGTGGGTGCGCGGGCGGCGGAGAGTGGGGCTCATCAGGACGCAGTCTTCACCCGAGAGGAAGTACCCATCATGAACAGCTCCGCAGCCGCCACCACCACCGCCACCGCCACCACCACCACCGCCACTGCCGCCGCCACTGCCGCCGCCACCGCTCCCGTGGCGATCCCCGCCGACGACCTCCGCATCGGCGAGAGCCGCACCCTCCGGTTCGAGGGCGCCCGGTACGGGTCGAACGTGTCGTTCTTCCTCGTCACCTCGGACCCCGGGCAGGGTCCGGGCCTGCACCGGCACCCCTACGACGAGACCTGGTCGGTGCTGGAGGGCGAGGCGACCATCGTCGTCGGCGACAGGACGTTCGTGGCCCGGGCCGGCGACACCGCCGTGGCGCCCGCCGACACCTGGCACCGCTTCACCAACACCGGCACCGGGACGCTCCGGATCGTCTGCATCCACGCCTCCGCCGTGATGATCCAGGAGAACGCCTCCGAGGACTGATGAGTTTCCTTGTCTCGTCTCGTCCACGGCACCGATAGTCAGACCACAAGTCAGCTCGACCAGAACGGAGCAGTCCCATGACCCAGTACTTCCTGACCCTTCCGCACGACAGTGCGGAGGAGCCGACGATGGAGTCGATGCAGGAGATGGATCCAGCCGAGCTGGAGGCGGTGTTCGCCGCCGTCGGCGCCTTCAACACCGCGCTGACCGAGTCCGGGGCGCTCGTCGCGGCGGGCGGCCTGCAGCCGCCGTCGACGGCGATCACCGTCAACGCCTCGGGTGGCGACGTGGAGCGCGTCCCTGGTCCGTTCGTGGAGGCGCCCGAGTACGTGGGCGGCTTCTGGATCATCGACGTCGCGGACGAGGAGACCGCGCTCGGCTGGGCCGAGAAGGCCTCCGCCGCCCTGCAGTCCCGCATCGAGGTCCGCGCCCTCCAGGAGGCCCCGGACCAGTAACCACCGTCCCGTTGAGTGCTGGGTATCTGCCCTCGAGAAGGACCTGCGGGGGCGAATACCCAGCACTCAACGGCGTTGTGGGTCTGGGGGCGGGGCGACCGGGGCCGGGCCCGCGGGGATCGGCTCCTCGAACACCAGCAGCGTGTGCGTGTTCAGGATGCCCTTCATGCCCTGGATCTGGTCCAGGATCAGGTGCCGCAGGTCGGCGTTGTCCCGGGCGCGGACGAGCAGGACGAGGTCGAACTCCCCGCCGACCAGCCCGATGTGGTCGACGCCGCGCAGGGTGCGCAGCTCCTCGCGGACCGAACGCCACTCCGCCTGCTCCAGGTTGACCGTGACGTAGGCCGACGTGCCGAGCCCCGCGAGCACCGGGTCGATGTCCGCGCTGTACCCGCGGATGACCCCGCTGGACTCGAGCCGCTGCACCCGGGCGTAGGCGTTGGCCCGCGAGATGTGCAGCTTCTCGGCCAGCGAACGCATGGACATCCGGCCGTCGTGCCGGAGCTCGTCGACGATGCGCTGATCGACGTCGTCGAGGCCTGGTGCCACTTGTCTCGCAGCCACGCCCTCAGCCCCTTCGCTGCTGGACATTTGGATCGCATTACCCGCACATTGCTGGACGGCTTCTCGGATCCTCGCCGTTGATGGATTCCGAATAGAACCTTGACGAGTATATCTCTATGACAAGTGACGTGGATCGCATGTTGCCGTCGAGGACGCCGGTCATGCTGCTCGGTCCGGACGGTCGTCCGACGGCCGCGGGCGCCGCGCACCTGCCCGCGGCGGACGAGCTGCTCCGGGGCCTGGCAGGCATGGTCGCGGCCCGCCGGTTCAACGACCAGGCCAGCGCCCTCGTCCGGCAGGGACGCCTTGCCGTCTACCCCTCCTCTCACGGCCAGGAGGCGTGCCAGGTCGCCGCCGCGCAGGTGCTCGACCGCGAGGACTGGCTCTTCCCGACCTACCGCGACACCGCGGCCGTCGTCGCGCGCGGGGGCGACCCGGTCGAGGTGCTCGGCCTGCTCAAGGGCGACTGGCACTCGGGGTACGACCCCTACGAGCTGCGCGTCGGACCCCTGACGACGCCGCTCGCCACGCAGCTCCCGCACGCCGTCGGGGTGGCGCACGCGGCCCGGCTGCGCGGGGAGCGCACCGTCGTGCTGGCGATGTGCGGCGACGGCGCCACGAGCGAGGGTGACTTCCACGAGGCACTGAACTTCGCCGCCGTCTTCCACGCGCCGGTCGTCTTCTTCGTCCAGAACAACCAGTACGCGATCTCGGTGCCGCTGGCCAGGCAGTCGGCCGCTCCGTCGCTGGCGCACAAGGGCGTCGGCTACGGCATCCCCGGGGAGCAGGTGGACGGCAACGATCTCGCCGCCCTCCTCGACGTCCTGTCCGGAGCCGTGGCGCGGGCCCGCGCGGGGGAGGGACCCCAGCTCGTCGAGGGGCGCACCTACCGGGTCCAGGCCCACACCAATGCCGACGACGCCACCCGCTACCGCACCGACGACGAGGTCACGGCGTGGGCGGCCAAGGATCCGCTGGTCCGGCTCGAGGCCTACCTCCGCGCCGAGGGCATCCTCGACGACGCCGGCGCCGCGGCGCTCACCGAGGCCGCCGAGGAGGTCGCCCGGCGCACCCGGGACGGCATGAACCGGGACGTCGAGCCCGACCCCGACGACCTGTTCCGCTTCGTGTACTCGCGCCCGACGCCGCAGCTCGTTGAGCAGCTCGCCGTCGTGCACGACGAGCTGAGCCGGGAGCAGTCGAGCCGAACCGAACCTAGTGACGCGTCCGACCGGGTGGAGGCCCACCGATGACCACCACCGCCGTCGCACACGAGACGCTGAGCACTGCGCAGGCGATCAACCGGGCGTTGCACGACGCGATGGCCGAGGACCCGTCGGTGCTCGTGCTCGGCGAGGACGTCGGCCTGCTGGGCGGCGTGTTCCGGGTCACCGACGGCCTCACCGCGACGTTCGGTGAGGACCGCTGCTTCGACACCCCGCTCGCGGAGGCCGGTATCGCGGGCTTCGCCGTCGGCCTGGCCATGAACGGCATGCGTCCCGTGATCGAGATGCAGTTCGACGCCTTCGCCTATCCCGCCTTCGAGCAGGTGGTGAGCCACGTCGCCAAGATGCGGAACCGCACGCGCGGCCGCGTCGAGCTGCCGCTGGTCATCCGGGTCCCGTACGCGGGCGGTATCGGCGGGGTCGAGCACCACTGCGACTCGTCCGAGTCGTACTACGCGCACACGCCGGGCCTGCACGTCGTCGCGCCGTCGAACCCCTCGGACGCCTACGCGCTGCTGCGCGAGGCGATCTCCTCGCCCGACCCGGTGGTCTTCCTCGAGCCGAAGAAGCTCTACTGGGCGAAGGGCGACGTCGCCCTGGGCCGCGACCACAAGCCCGGCATCGGCACGGCGGTGGTCCGGCGCCAGGGCACCGACGCGACCCTCATCGCCTACGGGCCTGCCGTGCCGGTCGCCCTGGAGGCCGCCGAGGAGGCCGCGCGCGAGGGTCGCAGCCTGCAGGTCGTCGACCTGCGCTCGATCGTGCCGTTCGACGACGCAACGGTCTGCGCGGCCGTCGAGTCGACGGGCCGTGCCGTCGTCGTCGCAGAGGCCGCAGGCTTCGCGAGCGTCGCGTCCGAGATCGCGGCCCGGGTGAGCGAACGCTGCTTCCACTCGCTGTCGGCGCCGGTGCGGCGCGTGACCGGGTTCGACATCCCGTACCCGCCGCCCAAGCTCGAGCACCTCCAGCTGCCGTCGGTCGACCGGATCCTCGACGCCGTCGACGACCTCCAGTGGGAGGACGCATGACCACCACCACGACGGAGCAGACCTTCCTGCTGCCCGACCTGGGCGAGGGGCTGACCGAAGCCTCGGTGGTGCAGTGGCTCGTCGCAGAGGGTGACGTCGTCACGGTGGACCAGCCCGTCGTGGAGGTCGAGACGGCCAAGTCCGTCGTCGAGGTGCCCAGTCCGTACGCGGGCCGGGTAGTGGTGCTCCACGCCGCCGAGGGGGAGCTCGTCGAGGTGGGCAGGCCGCTGATCACGATCGGCGTCGCCGGGGCTGCTGCCGTCACCGGTGACGCGGGGGTGGCCGCCGAGACCTACCGTGAGGAAGAGCGGGCGGGCTCCGGCAACGTGCTCATCGGGTACGGGACCTCCGCGCATCCCGGTTCGGGCCGACGGCGGCGGCCACGCGCCGCCCGGTCGACGGCGGCTCTTGGTGCCGTTGTTCCGGCCGTTGCTGGGCCCTCGGTCATTGCCGCTGCTTCGGCCGGTGCCGCGACCTCGCACGGCGCCGGGACCTCGGCCGCCGGCCCGGTGAAGGTGGTCTCGCCCATCGTCCGGCGGCTCGCCCGTGAAGCGGGGCTGGACCTGCGCGCGATCGCGCCGACCGGGGCGGGCGGCGTCGTCACCAGGTCCGACGTGTGGACCGCCATCGAGCGGGTGCGGCAGACGCCGGTGTCGGTTTCAGCGCAGGCGCAGGCGCAGGCGCAGGCGCCGGCCGCCGTCGGGCCGAGCGCTCCCGCTGCGGACGGAGCCCGCGGGGAGCGGCGCATCCCGCTCAGCGGCTTCCAGAAGACGGCCGCCAAGGTGCTGTCGCGGAGCCGCGCGGAGATTCCCGAGGCGACGGTCTGGGTCGACGTCGACGCGACCGGGCTCTGGAACCTGCGCGAGGCCGCCCGGGCTCCCGGCGATCCGGGGCCGGGTCTGCTCGCCTATGTGGCGCGGTTCGTCGTCGCCGGACTCAAGGAGTACCCGGTGCTCAACTCCAGACTGGACACGGAGCGCGACGAGATCGTCATGCCCGGCGTCATCAACCTCGGCGTCGCCGTACAGGGGCAGCACGGGCTGGTCGTCCCCGCGTTGCTCGACGCCGGCTCGATGACCACCACCGAGCTCGACGTGGCCCTCCGCGACCTCGTCGCCCGCGCCCGCACAGGCAAGGTGACCACCGAGGAGCTCACCGCGGGCACGTTCACGCTGAACAACTACGGCGGGTTCCGGGTCGACGGCAGCGCGGCGATCATCAACCACCCGCAGGTCGCGATGCTGGGTCTCGGCCGCATCATCGACCGCCCGTGGGTGGTCGACGGCGAGATCGTGCCGCGCAAGATCGCGCAGATGTCCTTCGTCTTCGACCACCGGGTCTGCGACGGCGGGACGGCGGCAGGCTTCATGCGCTCCATCGCCGACGCCATCGAGGATCCCGCCGCGGCGATCGTCCGGCTCTGACGGTGTGCTGTTGAGTTGTGGTGGTTGGTGGTGCGGTCGGTGTGGGCTGTTGGTCTCGGCGGGGCGTCGGGATGGTTCACGGGTTGGCCAGGTCCATCTGTTGCGCTGAAGGGTTATCCACAGATTTGAAATCCAGCGAGCGGAACGTACGAATGTTCGAGATAATAGGTGCAGTGAAGGAGTGAGAGCTAGAGCGGGCGATCAGGACGGGCGGGGGTGGGCATCGTGGAGCAGACGACGGACAGCATGCCTGCTGGTGGCCTGCCTGCTGCGGCCTCGATCGAGGACGTGCTGGCCCTGCTCGAGACGGCGACCGGGCAACTGACCGCGCTGACCGACCCCGAGGTCCTGACCGGGTGGGATGCCCCGAGCATCAGTCGCCTGGCCGACGCACACACCCGCATCCGCCGGATCACCGGCCGGTTGGACGGGGTCCGGTACACGCTGCTGCCCCGGATTGAGAACGAGGGTTCCTGGCGGGCCGGTGGCTCGGCCCGCACGTTCACGACCTGGCTCCGCCTGCGCGAAGGTGTGTCCGCGTCCACGGCGGGTAAGGACATGACGATCGCGCGTCGCCTGGCGACCGCACTGCCCGTGACGCGGGAGCGCCTGGTCGCCGGCACCCTCGGGGCCGACCACGCGAGGGTGATGACGGAGGTCGCACCCACCAGCGAGACCCGTACCGACGCACTGGCGTGGTTGATCGATACCCGCACCGGCCACACCACGACACCGGAAGAGTTCGTGCAGAGTGTGCCGGTCGACTTCCCCGACCCCGTAGACGACCCCGACGGCACCCACACCCGAGAACTAGTCACCCAGGTGTTGGAGGACGCGGTCACGGACGGCACCCTGACCACCGGTGAAGGCGTAGTCCTGCGGGAAGCCAATGTGTTGAACGCGGACCAGTTTCGGAAGGTCGCGCGCCGGTTCGCGACCATCACCGACCCCGACACCGACGACCTCGACGACGACAAAGCCGCCCGAGGCGAGTTCTTCGACCTCGCCAAGACGTTCGGCGGGTACCACGTGGCCGGGTTCCTCACCGACGAGCACGGCCTGCAACTCACCACCGCCCTCAACGCGGTCCTCGGTGCACCGTCCGCGGACGACACTCGCACCACGACGCAGCGTCGCGCACAAGCCCTCGCGGACGTGGCCCGCGTGGTCCTGGACACGAACCAGGCTTCCCCAGGAGCGTTGATCGCACCGCACCTGAACGTCACGGTGTCGTGGAACGAGTTCGTCACTCAGGTCACCCGGACCCGGGACGGGCTGTGCCTGTCCTGCGGACAGGCGCGACCTGGTCGCGGCAACCGGACGGGCACCGGCCCCAACATCGCGGGCACCAGCACTGGCACTGGCACTGGCACTGACACGGGCGCTGGGGACAGCACCAACACGGGTGCGGGCGTTGGTGCAGGCGCGGTGAGCACCGATTCAGTGAGCACGGGCCCAGCGGTCGCAAGCCCGACCGGAAGCCCGACTGGAAGCCCAGTTGGAACCCCAGCCGGTAGCCCGGCCAGTGGTCCAGCCGGTAGCCCGACCGGCAGTCCGGGCGGCAGCCCAGCCGCAACCCCAACCGGAACCCCAACCGGAACCCCAACCGGAACCCCAACCGGAACCCCAACCGGTAGTCCGACCGGTGGTCTGGGTGGCTGGAGTACCACGGACACCCCGCTGCCCGGGACAGTGACCGGGTTCCTGACCCCGGGTGGGCCGGTGTTCACCGAGACCGGTGAACGCGCTCCCCGCGCACTGATACGCCGCCTGGCCTGTCACAGTGCGGTGACCCGGATCGTGTTCGGACCCGACGGCGCCGTCCTCGACGTCGGACGCGCCCAACGCACCGTGTCCGGGCAGATGCGTCGCGCCGTCATCGCGAGAGACCAGCACTGCGTCTGGCCAGGGTGTGACCAGCCACCGTCCCGGTGCGAGGTCCATCACGCGATCACCCACTGGGCCGACGGCGGAAACACCTCCGTGGCCAACAGTGCGTTGCTGTGCTGGTACCACCACCAGCTCGTCGATGCCAAGGGCATCACCATGCACTGGACCGGCAAGCCCACCAACACCACCAACACCGGCACCAACACGGCCGGCACCCCGGCCGGTGCGCTGTTGGAGACCGGGTGGGCGTTCACCGACGCCCGCGGGCACCGCATCCGCCTACCCGAACCCATCGACGCCCCACTCCCACCGGGCACCGACCAGACCACCGAGCCGCCACCACTAACCGAAGCCGAGCGCCCGGCCGGTCGAGCCTGGCGGGACCCGAACCGCCTGATCGGACTTCCGAGCCCGCCAGTCCACCTCACCCGGCAGTCCCGGCTCGCCGGCTAGTTCACCGGCTTGACCAGCGCGACAGCCACTCGACACCGAGCTGGACGCCGGGCTCCCACGCTTCCGGCCCGCCGGGCTCCCACGCTGCCGGGCGCCGGGCTCCCACGCTCCCTCCTTCCGCTCACCGACCCGCGGACCATCGCGGTCCCGGTGGGCGAGCTCGGCGACTCAGCCCGTGGCAGGTCCGTCTTGCCGCGCAGACCGGCCGGAACAGCGGGCGGCTGACGACGAGCTCGACGAAACTCAGACCCGTCAGCAGTGCGACCCGAACCGCGTCAGCGCGGCTCGATCAGCTGGTTGGTGATGCGGGCCGTGCAGATGCGACGGTCCTGGTCGTCCGTCACGACGATCTCGTGGGACGTGGTCGTCCGGCCGAGGTGGATCGGCGTCGCCGTGCCGGTCAGGATCCCGTCCGTGGCGCCCCGGTGATGGGTGATGTTCAGGTCCACGCCCGCGCACACCTTGCCCACCGTGCTCGCGTGGATCAGCGCGCACCAGGATCCCAGCGCCTCCGCGAACGCTGCCGTCGCGCCGCCGTGCAGGCGGCCGAGCGACTGGGTGTTGCCCGCCACCGGCATGGTGGCGACCACCCGCTGCGCCGACTGCTCCAGCACGCGGATGCCCAGCTTCTCGTCGAGCGCGCCCAGCGTGATCGTCCAGGGCTTCGTCGCTGTCATGCCGTCACCGTACGACGCCGTCCCGCGCCGGACCCAGGCCCTCGAAGAGCACGCTCGAGATGGTGCGGGCGAGCGCGTCGGCGGGCAGCGGCCCGCCGGGCCGGTACCAGTCGGCGAGGGAGTTGACCATGCCGAAGACGAGCCGGCTGATGACCTCGGGGTCGATGTCGTCGCGCAGGTCGCCCTCCGCGGCGGACTGCCGGACGAGCACGGCGAGGCGTTCGTCGATGTGCCTGCGTCGTTCCATCGCCGAACGCTCCACGTCGCTGTTGCCGCGGACGCGCAGCAGCAGCGTGACGGCCGGCAGGTTGTCGGCGAGGATGCGTACGGCCGCCTCGACGGTGGTCCGCAGGCGGATGGAGCTGGGCTCGCCGTCCGTCGCGACCGACGCCGTCTCGACCGCCTCGCTCAGCCCCTCCAGCGCCTCGTCGAGGGCCGCCGCGAGCAGCGCCTCCTTGCTGACGAAGTGGTGATACACCGCCGACTTGGTGACACCCAGCTCGGCCGCCAGGTCGCTGATCGACGTCGCGTCGTACCCGCGCTGGTTGAAGAGTGTGATCGCCGTCCGGAGCACCGCCTCGCGGTCGTGACCCGGCCGCCCCCGCGGACGGCGGGCGGGCGCGTCCGCCGACGTCGCATCTGTGGTCATGGCGTCATCGTCCCAGACGAGAGGCCGGCCGGAGGCCGGATGGGTGGCCAGGGAGGCGGCCCCGGCACACTGCCACCGCACGCGACCTGCCGACGAAGGCGTGCGGTGTGCTGGGGCCACCCTTCGGTCGTCAGTGATCGGTCCGGTGGGCGGTCTTCGCGACCAGCGTCAGCACGTCGTAGGTCGCCACCAGTGCGTCGTCCTGATTGGTGACCGTCGCGTCCCAGCGCACCTCGCCGTAGTCGGCGGAGGTGCGCGGCGTGATCTGCTTGACGGTCAGGCTCACCCGGATGGTGTCGTCCACCTTGACGGGGGTGAGGAACCGCAGGCTGTCGACGCCGAAGTTGGCCAGCACCGGACCCGGGTCCGGGTCCACGAACAGTCCGGCGGCCAGGGACACCACGAGGTAGCCGTGCGCGACGATGCCGCCGAAGAACGGGTTCGCCGCCGCGGCCTCCGGGTCCGTGTGCGCGTAGAACGTGTCGCCGGTGAACTCCGCGAAGTGGTTGATGTCGTCGAGCGTGACCGTCCGTGTCGCCGTCTCTATGGTGTCGCCGACACGCAGCTCGGCCAGCGACTTGCGGAACGGGTGCACGCCGTCGAGCAGGCGTCGTGAGCCCGTGGTCCACCGGCCGGTGACCGCGGTGAGCATGTCGGGGGAGCCCTGGATCGCCGTACGCTGCATGTGGTGCAGGACGGCGCGCACACCGCCCAGCTCCTCACCGCCGCCGGCGCGGCCCGGGCCGCCGTGCACGAGCATCGGCAGCGGGCTGCCGTGGCCGGTCGACTCGGCGGCGTCGTCGCGGTCGAGGATCAGCAGCCGGCCGTGCCAGGGGGCGAGCCCGCGGGCCACGTCCCGCGCGACCTGCGGGTCGTGGGTGGCGAGCGACGCCACCAGGCTGCCGTGGCCGCGGGCGGCCAGGTCGACGGCCTCCTCGACGGTCCCGAAGGTGAGCACCGTGGCGACCGGCCCGAACGGCTCGACCTCGTGCGGCTCCGCCGCGCCGGGGCGGGCCCGGAGCAGGACGGGGGAGAGGAAGGCCCCGCGTTCGGCGTCGGCGCCCACGACGTCGACGTGCGCCGGGTCGCCGTACACGATGTCGGCCGAGGTGCGCAGCGCCTCGATGGCCTTGCGCACCTCGTCGCGCTGGCCGAGGCTCGCGAGCGCGCCCATCCGGACGCGTTCGTCCGCCGGGTCGCCGACCGTGATCCGGTCCAGGCGCGCGCTGATCGCCTCGACGACGGCGTCGGCGAGCGGTTCCGGGACGATGACGCGCCGGATCGCCGTGCACTTCTGGCCGGCCTTGACCGTCATCTCGGTGACGACGCCCTTGACGAACAGGTCGAACTCCGGGTCCTCCACCGTCACGTCGGGGCCGAGGATCGAGCAGTTCAGCGAGTCGGCCTCGACGCCGAGGCGGACGCCGCGGTGCAGCACCGCCGGGTGCTCACGCAGGATCGCGGCCGTGTGCGCCGAGCCGGTGAACGCGACGGCGTCCTGCTCGCCGAGCTCGTCCAGCAGCGTGCCCGCGCTGCCGCAGACGAGCTGCAGGCTGCCCTCCGGCAGGATGCCGGAGGCGATGATCCGCCGGACCACCGCCTCGGTGACGTACGCCGTCTGGCTGCCGGGCTTGACGATGCTGGGCAGGCCCGCGAGGAACGCGGGCGCGAGCTTCTCGAGCATGCCCCACACGGGGAAGTTGAAGGCGTTGATCTGCACGGCGACGCCGGGGCGCGAGGTGTACAGGTGCTGGCCCACGAAGGTGCCGCCCCTGCCGAGCGGTTCGAGCGCGCCGTCGAGCACCACCGTGTCGTCCGGGAGCTCACGCTTGCCCTTGCTCGCGAAGCTGAACAGCGTGCCGATGCCGCCGTCGACGTCGACCATCGAGTCGCGCCGGGTCGCGCCCGTGCGGAGCGAGAGCGCGTAGAAGTCGTCCTTGAACCCGCCAAGGTGCAGGGCGAGCTCCTTGAGCAGCGTCGCGCGCTCGTGGAACGTCAGCTGCCGGACGGCGGGACCGCCGACGTCGCGGGCGTGGGCGACCAGCGCCGCGAAGTCGAGGCCGTGGCTCGAGACGCGGGTGACCTCCTGCCCGGTCACGGCGTCCAGCACCGGTTCGCCGTCGTCCGTCCCGCGGAACCAGCGGCCCGCGACGTAGCTCTCGAGCTGTGTGCTCACTGTCTGCGTGCTCAGTGTCTCTGTGCTCACCGGCTCTGTGCTCACTGTGCGCATCCCCTCGGATCGACCGATCGGCAGTGATCGGCATCGGTCTGCCCGGGCCGTTGTGCAACCCGCTGCGGCTGTGTCAATCTAGTACAGAACGATCGGTCAGTAAATAGTCGCAGCCGCGCCCTGGAGGTGCCCATGCCGGTAGTCGCCGAGCCCGAGCCGCAGACCGGGCCAGAGGCGGAGCCTGAGAGTGAGGCCCAGCTCGAGGCGCGCTTCCGGGCAGTGATCGACCGCAAGGACCGCATCGAGCCCCGCGACTGGATGCCCGACGCCTACCGCAGGACGCTCGTGCGTCAGGTCGCCCAGCACGCCCACTCCGAGATCATCGGCATGCAGCCCGAGGGCGGCTGGATCGGCCGCGCGCCGTCGCTGCGGCGCAAGGCGATCCTGCTCGCCAAGGTGCAGGACGAGGCGGGCCACGGCCTCTACCTCTACTCGGCGGCGGAGACGCTCGGGGTCTCGCGCCAGGAGCTCACCGAGATGCTGATCAGCGGCAGGCAGAAGTACTCCTCGATCTTCAACTACCCGACGCTCTCGTACGCGGACATGGGCACCATCGGGTGGCTCGTCGACGGCGCGGCGATCTGCAACCAGGTGCCCCTGTGCCGCACCTCGTTCGGCCCCTACGGGCGGGCCATGATCCGCATCTGCAAGGAGGAGTCCTTCCATCAGCGGCAGGGCTACGAGCTGCTGACGACGATGATGCGCGGCACCGACGAGCAGCGGGCCATGGTCCAGGAGTCGGTGGACCGGTTCTGGTGGCCCTCGCTGATGATGTTCGGCCCGCCGGACGACGCCTCGCCCAACACCGCGCAGTCCATGGCGTGGGGCGTCAAGACGCACACCAACGACGAGCTGCGCCAGCGCTTCGTCGACATGACCGTGCCGCAGGCGAAGGCGCTCGGGGTGACCCTGCCCGACCCCGACCTGGTCTGGAACGAGGAGCGCGGCGCGCACGACTTCGGGCAGCCGGACTGGGCCGAGTTCTGGGAGGTCGTCAAGGGGAACGGCCCGTGCAACGCCCAGCGCGTGGCGCACCGCAAGAAGGCCTGGGACGACGGCGCCTGGGTCCGCGAGGCGGCGCTCGCCTTCGCGGCGCGCGACGGCGGTCCTGACGGCGGCCCTGACGGCGGCCCTGACGACGGTCCTGACGACGGTCGGGACGGCGGTCCCGACGGCGGCCCCGACGACGAGAAGGCGACGGTATGAGCAACCAGGTCAGCGGCGAGTGGCCGCTCTACGAGGTGTTCGTGCGCGGCAAGCGCGGACTGAACCACGTGCACGTCGGGTCGCTGCACGCGCCGGACGACCAGCTCGCCCTGCGCCACGCCCGCGACGTCTACACGCGTCGCAACGAGGGCGTGAGCATCTGGGTGGTCCGTTCGTCCGCCATCACGGCGTCCAGCCCGGACGAGAAGGACCCGCTCTTCGCGCCCAGCGGGGACAAGGTCTACCGGCACCCGACGTTCTACGAGATCCCGGCCGACGTCCCGCACATGTAGGTCCCGTACCCGTGGGCCCCAGCACCTGTAGGGAGAGCACGACATGCCTGACGTCCGGACGCACGAGCCCGACGACCACGACAGCGCCTACTCGGGGCTGCTCGTCAACGACGCCCACTGGGCCTTCGGGACCGACTTCGAGGACCCGCTCGCCGGCGTGGACACCACGGTACCCGACGGCGTGGACCCCGCGACGCTGGCGACCTACTGCCTGATGCTCGGCGACGACGCCCTGGTGCTGTCCCAGCGGCTGGCGGAGTGGTGCAGCAACGCGCCGGACCTCGAGGAGGACATCGCGCTGGCCAACATCGCGCTCGACCTGCTCGGCCAGGCGCGGCTGCTGCTCGCGCGGGCGGCCGCCGCCGACGGTGCGCAGGTGCCGGCGCTGCCCGACGGCTCGCCCGTCCCGGACGAGGACCGGCTGGCGTTCTTTCGCGACGCGGAGCAGTTCCGCAACGTGCGGCTCGTGGAGGTGCCGGGCGGTGACTTCGCGCAGACCGTCGTCCGGATCCTGCTGTTCTCCGCGTGGCGCCTGGCGCTCCTTGACCGGCTGTCTGACCCGCTGTCTCAGAGCCGCGACGCCGTGCTCGCCGCCGTGGCCGCCAAGGGCGTCAAGGAGCTGACCTATCACCGCGACTTCGCCGGGCGCTGGTTCCTGACCCTGGCCCGCGGCACCGAGGAGTCGCGACGGCGGCTGCTCGCCGGGCTCGACGAGCTCTGGCCGTACTGGTCGGAACTCTTCGAGACGCACGACGTCGAACGGGCGGCCGCGCTGTCCGGCGTCGGCGTCGACCCGGCGGGCGTCGCCGCCGACGTCGAGGCGGTGCTCGACCAGGTGCTCACGGCGAGCGGCGTCGACCGGCCCTCCGGCGGGCAGGACAGCGGCGAGGCGACCGCGGCGCTGACCCGCCGTACCGGAGACGCCGAGTCAGCGCCGTGGTCGGACCAGCCGGCTGACTCGCGGGGCCGCGACGGCCAGCACACCGAGGCCCTCGCCGAGCTGCTCGCCGAGATGCAGGTGGTCGCCCGGGCACACCCCAGGGGGCAGTGGTGAGCACTGCCCTCGACCAGGACCGCGCGCTCGCACGGGCGCGGGACGCGGCCTCCGCCGTCGTCGACCCGGAGCTGCCGATGCTCACGCTGGCCGACCTCGGGGTCCTGCGCGAGGTCACCGTCGGCGCGGACGGCGCCGTCGTCGCCGCGATCACGCCGACCTACTCCGGCTGCCCCGCCATGGCGGCGATGCGTGACGACCTCGTGCGCGAGCTGCGCGCCGCCGGTTTCGCCGACGCGCGCGTACGGGTGGTCCTCGAACCCGCCTGGACCACCGACTGGATCACGCCCGCCGGGCGGGCGGCGCTCGCCGCCGCCGGGATCTCGCCGCCCGGGCCGGCTCAGCGGCGGTCCGGACCGGTGCCGCTGCGGCTCACGCCCACGCGGCGTGCCGTCCGCTGCCCGCGGTGCGGGTCGGACGACGTCCAGGTCGGCTCGGAGTTCGGCTCCACCGCCTGCAAGGCGCTGTACCGCTGCCGGGCCTGCCTCGAGCCGTTCGAGCACGTGAAGGAGATCTGACGTGACTACGACGTCCCGCACCGCCACGTTCCACACGCTCACCGTGACCGACGTCGAGCAGCTCACCGATGACGCGGCCGCCGTGACGTTCGGCCTGCCCGACGAGCTGCGGGACGTGTTCGACTTCGCCGCCGGCCAGTCGCTGACGCTGCGGCGCACCGTCGCAGGCGTCGAGCAGCGCCGCAGCTACTCCATCTGCGCGCCGGCGGGCAGCGCGCCGCGGATCGGCGTCCGCGAGGTTCCGGACGGGCTGTTCTCGACGTGGCTGGTGCGGGAGGTGCGTCCCGGCGACCGGGTGGAGGTGCTGCCCCCGAGCGGCAGCTTCCGGGCCGACCCCGCCGAGGGCGGGCGGCACCTGTGCATAGCGGCGGGTTCTGGCATCACGCCGATGCTCTCGATCATGGCAACGGTGCTCCGCAACCCCGACGCCCGGGTGACGCTGCTGTACGGCAACCGCACGACCAGCTCCGTGATGTTCGCGGAGGAGCTCGCCGACCTCAAGGACGCCCACCACGACCGGCTCGACCTGGTCCACGTGCTGTCCAGGGAGCCGCGCGACGTCGAGCTGTTCTCCGGCCGGCTCGACGGCGACCGGCTGCGCGACCTGCTCACCCTCGTCGTGCCCGTCGGCGGCATGGACCATGTGTGGCTCTGCGGGCCGTTCGGCATGCTCACCGAGGCCCGCGCGGTGCTGGCGGAGCTCGGCGTCCCCGCCGAGCGGGTGCACTCCGAGCTCTTCTGGGTCGACGAGCCCCCGCCCGAGCTGCGGCATCCGGACCGGGTGGTGGACGGCGCGACGAGCGAGGTGACGGTGATCCTCGACGGCCGGTCGACGACCAGTGCCATGCCGCAGGACGAACGGCTCCTCGACGCAGCGCAGGAGATCCGCGCCGACCTGCCCTTCGCGTGCAAGGGCGGGGTCTGCGGCACCTGCCGCGCGAAGGTCCGCGCGGGCGAGGTCGACATGGTGCGCAACTACGCGCTCGAACCGGAGGAGGTCGCCGCGGGGTTCGTGCTGACCTGCCAGACGTACCCGGTCAGCGACGAGGTCACCGTGGACTTCGACGCATGAACGGGCTGCGACGCATGACAGGCTTCGACGCATGACAGGCTTCGACGCATGACCGCGCCGCTGCTGGTCGAGGAGCACGACGACCGGGTGGTCCTGCGGCTGAACCGGCCGGAGGTCCGCAACGCGATCGACCGGGCGATGGTCGACGCCCTGCACGCCGCGTGCGCCGCGCTGGAGGCCGTGCCGCGGGTGGCGCTCCTGATCGGTGCAGGCGGCACCTTCGCGGCCGGGGCGGACATCGCCCAGCTCCGCGAACGACGGCGCGACGACGCGCTCGCCGGGATCAACTCCGGCGTCTTCGAACGCGTCCGGAAGCTGCCGATGCCGGTGATCGCGCTCGTCGACGGGTACGCGCTCGGGGGCGGCGCGGAGCTCGCGTACGCGTGCGACTTCCGGATCGGCACCCCCGCGACGAAGATCGGCAACCCCGAGCCGGGCTTCGGGATCCTCGCGGCGGCCGGCGCGGCCTGGCGGCTCAAGGAGCTCGTCGGCGAACCCCTCGCCAAGGAGGTGCTGCTGGCCGGCCGCGTGCTCGACGCCCAGGAGGCGCTCGCGGTGCGCCTGCTGAGCGAGGTGGTCGACGCCGGCGACCTCGAACCGGCCGGGCACCGGCTCGCCGACCGCATCACCGCCCAGGCGCCGGTCGCCGTGCGGCTCACCAAGTCGGTCCTTGACGCGCCGCGGGACGCGCACCCGCTGGTCGACGACATAGCGCAGGCGGTGCTGTTCGAGACCCAGGAGAAGACGGACCGGATGACCGCCTTCCTCGAACGTCGCCCTGGAAGCCGCCCTGGAAGCCGCCCTGGAAGCCGCAAGGAGCAGCGATGACCGCGGAGACCGCAAGCACCCAGGGCGCCCCGGGCAGGGCCGGCGCTCCCGGCACGGCCGGCACTCCCGGCACGGCCGGCACGCCCGGCGCCGCCGACGTCGTCCCGCGGACCGTGCCCGAGACGGTGGGTGTGTACGGCGGCGGCCGGATGGGCGGCGGGATCGCGCACGCGTTCACGGTCGCCGGGGCGGCCGTCACCGTGATCGAGAGCGACGCGGCGTCGGCCCGGGCGGCCCGCGAGCGGATCGAGGCGAGCCTCGCCAAGGCGGCGGCCAAGGGCGCAGGGGAGGCCGGGGGCGCGCGGCCGGCGGGCACGTTCGAGGTGGTGACCGACGCAGCGGCCCTGGCCGGCTGCGCGCTCGTCGTCGAGGCGGTGCCCGAGCTGGTCGACCTCAAGCACGACGTGCTGCGGCGGATCGCAGCGGCTGCACCCGGCGCGATGATCGGCAGCAACACGAGCTCCCTGTCGATCGATGTCCTGGCGGAGGCTCTGCCCGACCCGTCGCGGCTGGTCGGCCTGCACTTCTTCAACCCCGTCCCGGTGAGCGCCCTGGTCGAGGTGGTGGTCGGACGGCGGACCGCGCCCGGCCTGGTCGAGTCGGCCCGGGGCTGGGTCGCCGGCCTGGGCAGGACGGCGATCACGGTCAGGGACTCGCCGGGCTTCGCCAGCAGCCGGCTCGGTGTGGCGATCGCGCTGGAGGCGATGCGCATGCTGGAGGAGGGCGTGGCCGACGCCGCCGACATCGACACGGCGATGACCCTGGGCTACCGGCATCCGGTGGGCCCGCTGCGCACGACCGATATCGTCGGGCTCGACGTACGGCTGAGCATCGCCGAACACCTCGAACGGGAACTGGGGCCGCGGTTCGCGCCGCCGCGGGTGCTCCGGGACAAGGTCGCGGCCGGTGAGCTGGGCCGCAAGACCGGCAAGGGTTTCTACACCTGGTGACGCCATCGACGTGTCAGACCCACAGGTCACCGGGGTGACCCCTGCGTCTGACACGTTCGTGCAGGTTCGGACCGCAAACTTGGAGGAGTGGCCATGAGCGATACCCCCGTCGTCGTCGACCGCAGGGACGCGGTGGCGACGATCACGCTGGACGACCCCGAGCACCGCAACGCGCTGACCTCCGCGGCCAAGGTGCTGCTGCGCGACGCCGTGGCGGACATCGCGGCCGACGACCAGGTCCGCGCGGTGGTGCTCACGGGGTCGGCCAGGGCGTTCTGCCTGGGCCAGGATCTCGGCGAGCACGCGAAGGCCCTGGAGGACGGTGCGGAGGCGGCGTTCGCGACGGTCCGTGAGCATTACACGCCCATCGTCCGGAACCTGCTGACCATGCCCAAACCGGTGATCGCCGCGGTGGGCGGCACCTGCGTCGGCGCGGGGCTCGGCCTCGCGCTGGCGTGCGACCACCGGGTCTTCGCGGCCGGCGTCAAGCTGGCGACCGCCTTCGCCGGGATCGGGCTGACCTTCGACACGGGGCTGTCGGTCACGCTGCCGCGTGCGGTGGGGGACGCCCGGGCGAAGGAGCTGATGCTGTTCGGGCGCACCTTCACCGCCGAGGAGGCCATCGCCTGGGGCATCTCCGGCGAGACGGTGAGCGCAGAGGACGTGCTCCCCAGGGCCGTCGACCTCGCCAGACAGCTCGCCGCCGGGCCGACCGCCGCGTTCGCGCAGAGCAAGCGCCTGATCGGGCACGCACCGGGCCTCAGTCTCGACGAGGCGCTCGAGGCCGAGGCGCTCGGACAGCTCGCGTGCGGCGCGACGCGCGACCACGCGGACGCCGTCGCCTCGTTCCTGAACCGGGAGACGCCGGTCTTCACGGGTCGGTGAGGGGGCGGCGGCAACGGACCGGACTCGCGAGCCGGGCGACGTACTGCGAGGCCGCCCCGCTGCGCGTGCTCAGCTCGCGACGGCGGTCCGCTGTCGGGCCGCGGGCAGCCTGCTGATCAGGCCGTGGCGCGGGCTGAACAGGTAGACCAGCAGGAACGCGGCACCCTGCACGAGGACGACGAGCCCGCCCGAGGCGGCGTCGAGCCAGTAGCTGAGGTAGATGCCCACGACCGAGCAGGCCGCCGACAGCACGGGGGCGATCACGAGCATGCGTCCGAACCGGTCGGTGAGCAGGTGCGCGGTGGCGCCGGGGATGATCAGCATCGCCACGACCAGGATCACGCCGACCACCTGGAGGGCGACGACGGCGGTCAGGGCGAGCAGCCCGAGCAGCAGGGCGCCGAGGAACCGGGGCGAGAGCCCTATCGCGTGGGCGTGCATGGGGTCGAACGCGTACAGCGTCAGGTCACGGCGCTTGAGGACCAGGATCACGAACGCGATAGTGGCCAGGACGGCGATCTGGACGAGGTCCGGGTTCGAGACGCCGAGGATGTTGCCGAAGATGATGTGGTTCAGGTCCGTGTTGCTCGGCGTGACGGAGATGAGGACGAGGCCGAGCGCGAAGAGGGTGGTGAACACGATCCCGATGGCCGCGTCCTCCTTGACCCGGCTCGTGCCCCGGATCGCGCCGATCAGGGCGACGGCGAGGAACCCGAACACGAGGGCGCCGAGCGCGAACGGCGCACCGAGCACGTAGGCGATCACCACCCCGGGTAGGACGGCGTGGGAGACGGCGTCGCCCATCAGCGACCAGCCGACCAGCACGAGCCAGCACGAGAGCAGCGCGCAGACGACGGCGGCGATGACCGTCGTCACGAGGGCGCGGACCATGAAGTCGAACTGCAGCGGCTCCAGCAGGAGGTCGAGGAGGCTCATGCGGATCCCTCCCGGTCGAGGTCCCGGTCGGAGTCCCTGTCGGAGTGCCGGTCGAGCACGTCCAGCCCGAACGCGCGGGCCAGGTTGTCCGGTCGCAGCGCCTCCGCGACCCCGCCGTGGAACAGGACCCTGCGCAGCAGGAGCACCGCCTCGTCCGCGAGCCGGGGGAGGGCGTGCAGGTCGTGGGTGGAGACCAGGACGGTCCTGCCGTCGTCGGCGAGCTCTCTGAGCAGCCGCACGATGGTGGCCTCCGAGCGTTTGTCGACGCCGGCGAAGGGTTCGTCCAGCAGGAGGATCCGGGCGTCCTGCGCGATACCGCGCGCGACGAACGCACGCTTCCGCTGCCCGCCCGAGAGCTGCCCGATCTGCCGGTCGGCGTAGCCGGTGAGCTCGACGCGCTCGAGCGCCTCGGCGACGGCGGCGTGGTCGGCGTGCCGCGGCCGCCGGGTCAGGCCCTGGCGCCCGTAGCGGCCCATCATGACGACGTCCCGGACGGAGACGGGGAAGGCCCAGTCGACGTCCTCGCTCTGCGGCACGTACCCGACCAGGCCCCGCTTGCGGGCCGCGACCGGGGCGGCGCCGTCGATCAGGACGGTTCCGGCCGCGGGGCGGACCGTCCCCATGATCGTCTTGAACAGGGTCGACTTGCCCGACCCGTTCATCCCGACGAGCCCGGTCACCCGCCCGGGGGCGACGCGGAGCGACACGCCGTCCAGGGCCACGACCTCGCCGTAGCGGACGACGACGTCGGACACCTCGACGGCTGGGGCCCGGTGTGCTGGGGTGCGGTGCGCCGGGGTCGGGTGCGCGGGGATCATGATGCGCTCCCGGTGAGCGCGTCGACGATGGTCGTGGCGTCGTACCGGATCAGGTCGAGGTAGGTCGGCACCGGCCCGTCGGCCGCCGAGAGCGAGTCGACGTAGAGGGTGCCCCCGAAGGCCGCACCGGTCGCGTCGACCACCTGCCGCATGGGCTTGTCGGAGACGGTCGACTCGCAGAACACGGCGGGGACGTCGTTGGCCTTGACGAACTCGATGGCCGCGGTGATCTGCTGCGGGGTGGCCTGCTGCTCGGCGTTCACGGGCCAGATGTACTGCTCGGTCAGCCCGGCGTCGCGGGCGAGGTAGGAGAACGCGCCCTCGCAGGTCACCAGCGCCCGCTGGTTCTCGGGCAGGGCCGACAGCCCGGCGACGAGCTCGTCCTGCACCTCCTGCAGCTTCGCCTGGTAGGCCGCGCCGTTGGCCTCGAAGTCGGCGGCGTGCGCCGGGTCGAGCTCGGCGAACGCGTCGACCATGTTGTCGACGTAGCGCTGGACGTTCACCGGGCTCATCCACGCGTGCGGGTTCGGCTTGCCCGCGTAGGCGTCCTCCGTGATGTCCAGCGGCTCCACGCCGTCGGACACGACGACGTGCGGCACGTCCACCGACTCGACGAACTGCCCGAACCACGACTCGAGGTTGAGCCCGTTGTCGAGGATCAGGTCGGCCTCGGACGCCTTGGCGATGTCGCGCGGCGTCGGCTCGTACCCGTGGATCTCCGCGCCGACCTTGGTGATCGACTCGACACGCAGGTGGTCGCCGGCCACGTTCTGCGCGACGTCCGCGAGCACGGTGAACGTGGTCAGCACCACCGGCCGGTCGTCCGACCCCGAACCCTGCGCCGACGCCGCGCACCCTGACATGGCCCCGGCGACCACGGCCATGACCATGGGTATGGGCAGTGCGAGGCGGACGGCGGCGACGGCGCGGCGAGTGCTGGGCATGGCACGACCCTAAAAGTTCGGACACCCGAACACAAGCGCTCGCAGACCCAAACTCTGGGTCGGTCGCTAGCGCACCCGCAGGAAGATCGGGTTGGTGTAGAACCACAGGTCCTCCCACGGGTTGACCGCGCCGGGGACGTCCTGCGCGGGCCCCGCCGGGTCGACGTCCGCACCCAGGTAACCCGGCTGGCTCCGCTTGCCGTCCGTGCCGCGCAGGCGGACGTAGCCGTCGTGCTCCGCAACGAAGGAGCGGGTGAGCGTCACCGAACCCGACCGTCCCGCGGTGTCCCACGAGTGGATCACCCGCGTGTCCGGCGCGTAGAGCGCGTCCCGGTCCGCGACGGGACCGGTGACCCTGCCGCGGATCAGGTCGACGCGGGCCAGCTCGGGCAGGAGCCCCGCGTAGTTGACGCTCTTGGCGAGGTCGACGGTGACGATCAGCTCCACCTCCGTCCCTGCCGCGACCACGAGCTCCTCGCCGAGCGTGGCACGACGCCGGTGGCCGCCCCACGCCTTGGACCGGAGCTGGACGTCCAGCCCGGCGACGAGGTCGCCGAACGAGACCCACATGCGCCCGGCCCGCATCGCGTCCATCACCGCGCGGTAGCTGAAGTCCTCGGCCCCCACCCAGGTCTTGTTGTACGCGCCGGGCGGGAACGAGCTGTACTCGGCGACCGGCCGGCCGACGCCGACCGGCGGCGGGTAGACGCCCGTCGTCTGGAACGTGTCGCCGTCCTCGTTGTAGGGGATCGTGTCGTAGCCCGTCTGGTCGAGCGGGTCGACCGGGTTCTTCACCCAGTCGCCGCAGCCCTGGTGGCCGTCCGACGTCGTGGTGATCCACCACCTCCGGCCCTCGGACAGCAGGCTGTCCCACACGCCGCCGACCGTGGCGGTCATCCAGTCGAACCCGCCCCAGGTGCGATAGCTCTCCTCGGGATACCCGGGGAACGAGTACGTGCCGGGGCCGCCGTCGTACAGCCCGCGTCCCCGCGCCATCCCCGGGGCGGGCAGGCCCGCCGCCTGGTGGCCGGGTGCCCCCTCGAAGCCGATGACGATGTCCGGCGCCGCGTCCTGCCAGGCCCGCAGCTCGCCAGGGGAGTCGATGCCCTTGCGGGCCGGGTGGTTGGGCAGCACCAGCGAGTCGGCGAGCCGTCCGGACCGGACCGTCGCCGCGATGTGCTTCAGCGCGGCGACCGCGAGCGCCTCGTTCTCCGGGGTGCCGTCCCGTGCGCCGACGACCAGGGCGTCGTACCTGTTCACGAGCTCCTGGAGCACCTCGGCCTCACGTGACCCCGGCGCCATCATGAACGTGGTGTGCTCGGCGCCCGGAATGTTCCACTCCAGGCCGTTGAAGACGAGCAGGTCCGCGCCGTGCCGCTCGCGGGCCGCGAGGATGTCCTTGCGCTGCGGGGCGATGCTGTGGGCCGCGAAGGACTGGTTGCCGTGATCGGTGATGACTATCCAGTCGAGCCCGCCGGCGACGGCCCGGGTCGCCTGGTCGTCGATCCGGTACATCGCGTCGTTGCTGTACCGGCTGTGCAGGTGGTGGTCACCCGCGAGCCAGACGTAGCCGCCCCGGCGCTCGCGGGTGCGGTGTGTGGCGGCGCTCGCGGGGGCGGCGCCCGCCGCGGCCGCGCCGGAGGCCACGATGCCTGCCCCGACGGCGCCGGCCCCGAGCAGGAAGCCGCGCCGGGAGGCGCTCAGGGGAGCTGCGCTGGGCGGGGCTGCGCTGGGCGGGGCTGCGCTGGGCGGGGCTGCGCTGGGCGGGGCTGCGCTGGGCGGGGCTGCGCTGGGCGGGGCTGCGCTGGGCGGGGCTGCGC
>NZ_JBHXBG010000043.1:26176-33629 GCF_042726755.1 Promicromonospora sp. NPDC060271
GCGCTGAGAGGAGCTGCGCCGTGCGGGGCGGCGGTGTCGTTGGTGGTGTGGTCGGTCACGGTCGGCTCCGTAGGTTCGGAAGTGCGGAAGGTCCGGAAGGCCCGGAAGGCCCGGGCGAGTGGGCTCCCGGCCCTGGCGGAAGCGCGGGACACCCTGTCAACCGCTGGTGTCCGCGCCCTGAATCGCCCATGACACGGCGATGAACGCGGCCCTGTCCGCGGGTGTCCCGCACGGAGCGGTCGCGTCGGGTGAATGTGAACGCATGAACATGTGGGTGGAAAGTTAGGTTAACCTCACCTCACAACGCTCGAACGCTCCGTGACCGCGGGGCACCGCAGCACGACCTCAGGAGACCCCGTGGTTACCACTCGAACGCGCGCCGGAGCACGCTCTGGAGCACGCGCGCGTACGGCGGCGCTCGCCGCCGCCGTCCTCGTCAGCCTCCTCGGCCTCGCCGGATGCGGCGCGTCCGAGGCCGTCGAGCCCGCGCAGGCCGTGCCGGCCGGCGAGGGCCGCACCGAGTACCCGCTCACGCTGGAGAACTGCGGCCAGGAGGTGACCGTCGAGTCGGCCCCCGCGCGGGTCGTCTCCCTCGACCAGAACTCCACCGAGATCCTGCTGTCGCTGGGCCTCGAGGACCGTGTCGTCGGCACGGCGTCCTGGACGGACCCGGTGCTGGACTCGCTCGCCGAGGCGAACGAGGACGTGCCGCGGCTCGCCGACAACGCGCCGACGTACGAGGTGCTGCTGGGTGCGGACCCCGACTTCGTCACGGCGTCGTTCGGGCGGCACTACAACACCGAGGGGGGCGTGGTCTCCCGCGAGCGGCTCGGGGAGACCGGTATCGAGTCGTATCTCTCGCCGACGGACTGCGACAACGGCAAGAGCGTCAACGGCGGCACCCCCCGCACGACGCCGCTCACCGTCGACGCGCTGTACGTGGAGATCCAGGAGCTGGCGCGGATCTTCGACGTCGCCGACCGTGGCGAGAAGCTGGTCGCCGACCTGAAGGAGCGCGCGGCGGCCGCCACGGAGGGCGTGGACTTCGAGGGGCGGACCGTCATGTTCTGGTTCGCCGACACCAAGACCCCGTACGTGGCGGGCGGCCTGGGCGCCGCGTCCCTGCTGGCGACGGACACCGGCATGGTGAACGTTCTCAAGGACGCCACCGACGACTGGCCCGCCGTGGGCTGGGAGAGTGTGGTCGAGGCGGACCCCGACATCCTTGTGCTGGGCGACCTGCAGCGCGACCGGTTCCCTGGCGACCGGCTCGACGACAAGGTCGAGTTCCTCACGCAGGACGAGCTGACCAGCACGATCCCCGCGGTGGCGCAGGAGCGTTTCATCGCGCTGCACGGTGCGGAGATGAACCCGTCCATCCGGTTCGTCGACGGTCTGGAGAAGATCCAGGCGTGGTGGCTCGCGAACAAGGACGAGCTGAGCGAGGACCAGTCCTGAGCACGAAGCCGCTCGCCGTCGCAGGCCTGACGCTCGGCGGGATCGTCCTGCTCGCCCTGTCGGTAGGGGTCGCCGTCACCCTGGGGCCCGCCGACGTGTCGCTCGTGAACGTGCGGGACATCCTCCTGAACCATCTGGGGCTCGCGGAGATCCCGGTGCGGGTCTCGGAGGACGCCATCGTGTGGCAGGAGCGGCTGCCCCGTGCGCTCGTCGCCGCCGCCTGCGGGTCGGGACTGGGGCTGTGCGGGGCGATCCTGCAGTCGCTGCTGCGCAACCCGCTGGCGGACCCGTTCGTGCTCGGCGTCTCGTCGGGCGCTTCCACGGGGGCCGTCGCGTTCGGCATGCTCGGCCTCGGCGGAGGGGCGCTGGGCCTGTCCGGCGGCGCGTTCCTCGGCGCCCTGGCGGCCTTCGGCCTCGTGCTGCTGCTTGCGCGGTTCACGAGCGGCGGCACCTCGGGCGTGATCCTCGCGGGCGTGGCGAGCACGCAGCTCTTCTCCGCGCTGACGTCGCTGGTCATGTTCGCGTTCGCGGACTCCGACGAGGCCCGCGGCGTGATGTTCTGGCTCCTCGGCTCGCTGGAGGGGATGCGCTGGGACGACGTCACCCTGAGCGCCGTGGTGGTCGCGATCGGTGCCGTCGTCTGCGTCGCCTCGGCCCGCACGCTGGACGCCTTCGCCTTCGGTGAGGACGTCGCGGCATCCCTCGGGATCGCGGTGGCCCGGACCCGTCTCCTGCTGCTGGTGCTCACGGCCCTGCTCACCGCGACGCTCGTGAGCATCGCGGGCGCCATCGGCTTCGTGGGACTCGTCCTGCCGCACGCGGCCCGGCTGCTGTTCGGGCAGCGGCACGCGCGGGTGATCCCGGCCACGATCGTCCTCGGCGCGGTGTTCATGGTCTGGGTCGACGCGGTCTCCCGGGTCGCCTTCGCGCCGACACCCCTGCCGGTCGGTGTCGGGACCGCGCTCGTGGGCGTCCCGGTGTTCGTGCTCCTGCTGCTCCGGAGAAGGGGACGCGTATGACGCTCCAGACCCGAGACGTCTCCTGGCGGCGCGGCGGCGCGCTCGTCCTCGACGGCGTCACGCTGCGACCCGAACCCGGGTCGACCATCGGCCTGCTCGGTCCCAACGGCTCCGGCAAGTCCTCGCTGCTGCGGCTGCTGCAGGGCATCGCGAGACCCGACGCCGGGACGGTCACGCTGGACGGCGCCGACCTCGCCCGGCTGCGCCGTCGCGAGATCGCGCGCGCCGTCGCGAGCGTGACCCAGCACGCCGACACGGACGTCGACATCGTGGTGCGCGACGTCGTCCGGCTCGGCCGAACGCCGCACCGGTCAGCCCTCGGCGGCGAGCTCGCGCGGGACGAACGGGTCGTCGCGGAGGCGCTGGAGCACGTCGGGCTCACCGCGAAGGCGGGCCACCTCTGGCACACCCTGTCCGGCGGAGAACGGCAGCGGGTGCACATCGCCAGGGCTCTCGCCCAGGAGCCGCGCGAGCTGTTGCTCGACGAGCCGACGAACCACCTGGACATCCGCCACCAGCTCGAGCTGCTCGAGCTCGTGGCGGCGCTGCCGCTGACCGCGATCGTCGCCCTGCACGACCTCAACCTCGCCGCGATGTTCTGCGACACGGTGGTCGTGCTCCGGCAGGGGCGGGTGGTCACGGCGGGCCCGCCGGCGGACGTCCTGACCGCGGAGCTCATCGCCGAGGTCTACGGCGTCCGGGCCGGCGTGAGCCACGACGACTCCGGCCGGCCGACCGTCACCTTCCGCCCGGGCCCGCTCGACCGATCGAGCGTGCCCGGCTGATCCGGCGGACACAGATCAAGCAGGCCCGGGGATCTCGCCCGAGCCGCGCACGATGAGGCGGGTCGGCACCACGACCTGCCGCGCGGGGCTGGTGTCGCCGTCCAGGTGCGCGAAGAGCCGCTCCGCCGCGAGGCGGCCGATGCGGTCCGGATCCTGCGCGATGGTCGTCACGGCGGGCTTCATGAGGTCGCCCGTCTCGACGTCGTCGAACCCGACCAGGGCGATGTCCTGCTCGCGGCCGAGCTGCTGCAGGGCCCGGATGGTGCCGATCGTGATCAGGTTCTGGCTGGAGAAGATCGCGGTCGGCGGGTCGGGGAGCGCGAGGAGCGTGCGGACGACGGCGGTGGCGCTCGCGTCGTCGTGCAGGCCGAGCACCATCAGGGCGGGGTCGGCGTCGATCCCCGCCGTGGCGAGCTCCGTCAGGTAGCCCTCCCGGCGCAGGCGCGCCGTCTCGATGCGTTCGAGGTCGCCGAGGAACGCGATCCTGCGGTGCCCGTACGACACGAGGTGGCGGACGGCGTCGCGGGCGCCGTCGACGTTTCCCGTCACCACGCAGTCCGTCTCGATGCCGCGCGGCGTCCGGTCGACACACACCAGCGGCGTCCCGCGGTCGACGTGCACCCGCAGGTACGACTGGTCGTCCCGGACCGGTGTGACGATGAACCCGTCCACCCGGCGCCGGGCGAGCGCGGTGACCGCCCGCAGCTCCGCGGCCGGATCGTCCTCGAGGCTCGCCGCGAGCACCGCGTACCCGTACTCGGTGGCCACGCGTTCGATCGCCCGGTGCACCTGGGCGGCGAACGGGTTGGCGACGCTGGAGACGAGCAGGCCGAGGGTGCGGGAGCGGCCGTCGGACCGGCGCAGGTTGCCTGCCTGGAGGTCCGGCTCGTAGTGCAGGTCCGCCGCGGCGCGGTTGACGCGTTCGGCGGTCGCGGGGGAGACGTTGGGCTCGCCGTTGATGACCCGCGAGACGGTCTTGATGCCGACGCCGGCGACACGCGCCACGTCGCGCATCGTCGGCCGCCGCTGGCGCACCGACGGCGAGGAATCGTCTGACACCGATGTCATATCTGGGCCGCTCCTTTGCGTTGTTGCCTTGACCCTACCGGGAGATTCGGGTAGACACAGACCTGACAACGTTGTCGGGCAACCGGCCCCACGAAGGAGTTCGACGGTGAACACACTGACCAATGACCGACCGGCGCTGCGGCGCGGTATCGCACTGACCGGCGCGATCGCACTCGGGGCTCTCGGCCTGACCGCGTGCGGCGACAGTGACAGCGGTGACAACGGTGTCGGCGTCTCGCTGATCGTCAAGACGACGACCAACCCGTTCTTCGTCGCGATGCAGGACGGCGCGGAGGCGGCCGCCGCCGACCACGGCGTCGACCTGACCATGGCCGCGGGCAAGGCGGACGGCGACGAGGAGACGCAGATCCAGGCGATCGAGAACGCGATCGCCCGGGGCGACGCGGGCATCCTCATCACGCCGAACGGCCCGTCCGTCGTGGACGCGCTGAAGAAGGCGCGCGACGCGGGCCTGTACGTGATCGCCCTGGACACGCCGCCGGACCCCGCCGACGCCGTCGACATCACGTTCGCCACCGACAACCGCCAGGCCGGCGTGCTGATCGGCGAGTGGGCGGCCGCCCAGCTCGACGGCGAGAAGGCCACCATCGCGCTGCTCGACCTCTTCGACGACAAGGTCGTCTCCGTCGACTACGACCGCGACCAGGGGTTCCTCGAGGGCATGGGCATCGACGTCGCCGACCCGGCGGTCAACGGCGACGAGGCCCCGACCGGCACGTACAGCGGCGGGGACTACGAGATCGTCGGCAACGAGGCGAGCCAGGGCGCCGAGGACGGCGGGCGCACCGCGATGGAGAACCTGCTCACCAAGAACCCGGACGTCAACGTCGTCTACACGATCAACGAGCCGGCCGCGTACGGCGCCTACCAGGCCCTGGAGGCGGCGGGCCGCGAGAAGGACGTCGTCCTGGTCTCCGTCGACGGCGGCTGTGCGGGCGTCGACAACGTGAAGGAAGGCGTGATCGGCGCCACGAGCCAGCAGTACCCGGTGAAGATGGCCGAGCTGGGCGTCGAGGCGATCGCCGAGCTGGCCGAGTCGGGCACCGCGCCCGAGACCACCGAAGGGCTCGACTTCTTCGACACCGGCGTCGAGCTCGTGACCGACAAGCCCGCCGACGGCGTCGAGTCGATCGACTCGGCCGCAGCGGCCGACCTCTGCTGGGGCTGACGATGAGCACCTCCACCCTGCCCGCCGCCGCTCACGAACCGGCCAACGACGCGGCCGCCGAGTTCCTCGACCGCCGGACCCCGCTCGAACGCGCACGCGGTGTGCTGCACCGCTACCCCGCACTGAGCCCCGCGATCGTGCTCGTCGTGTCCGTGATCGTCTTCGGCCTCCTCAACGACCGGTTCTGGGCGCCGGCGAACCTGTCCCTGATCACGCAGCAGGTGGCGGTGGTCGGCACCCTCGCCGTCGCCCAGACGCTCGTGATCCTCACCGCGGGCATCGACCTGTCCGTCGGCGCGACGATGGTCCTCGCCTCGATGGTCATGGCCCAGATCACGACCGCCGCCGGGGCGTCGCCCGTGGTGGCGCTGCTGCTCGGGCTGGTCGTCGGCCTCGCGGCGGGTGGCCTCAACGGGCTGCTCGTGACCCGCCTCAAGCTGCCACCGTTCATCGCGACGCTGGGCACGCTGAACATCTACCTCGCGGTCACGCTCCTGTACTCGCACGGGGCGATCGTGCGCGGCGGTGACATGCCGGCGGCCCTGACCTGGACGGGGACCACGTTCCCGGTGTTCGGCGTGCGGGTCTCCACCGGCGTGATCCTCATGCTCGCGGCCTACCTCGTGGTGGCGTTCGTGCTCTCGCGCACCGCCTGGGGTACGCACGTCTACGCCGTCGGCGACGACCGCGACGCCGCCCGGCTGTCGGGCATCAGTGTCCACCGCGTGCTGATCAGCGTGTACCTCGCCGCCGGGGCGATCCTCGCGCTCGCCGCCTGGATCCAGATCGGGCGGGCGAACGCCGCGAGCCCCAACGTCGGCATCGACATGAACCTCGACTCGATCACCGCCGTCGTCATCGGCGGGACGAGCCTGTTCGGCGGCCGGGGCACCGTCTGGGGCACCCTGCTCGGCGCGCTCATCGTCGGCGTGTTCCGGAACGGGTTGTCGCTCGCCGGGCTCGACGTGCTCTACCAGACCCTCGCCGTGGGCGTCCTCGTGATCGTCGCGGTCTCCCTCGACCAGTGGATCCGGAAGGTGCGCAAGTGACTACCACCCACACCGGCACAGCCGCCGGCACGGCCGCCGACCCGACGAGCGCGGCGGCCGGCGGGCCGGCGGCGGACGAGCGGAAGCCCGTCCTCCAGGCACGCGGGCTCGTCAAGACCTTCGGCCACGTGGTCGGGCTCGACGGCGTGGACATCGAGCTCTACCGCGGCGAGGTGCTCGCGATCATCGGCGACAACGGCGCCGGCAAGTCGACGCTCGTCAAGTGCCTGACCGGCGCCGAGGTCCCCGACCGGGGCGAGGTCCTCCTCGACGGCGAGCCGGTGCACTTCAAGCGGCCGCAGGACGCGCGCGCGGCGGGGATCGAGACCGTCTACCAGACGCTCGCGGTCGCGCCGTCGCTCGACGTCGCCGCGAACCTGTTCCTCGGCCGCGAGGTGCGGCGCAAGGGCCCGCTCGGCTCGGTGCTGCGCATGACCGACCGTGCGGGGATGCGGGAGCGCGCCCGTCGGGAGCTGCGCGATCTCGGCATCTCGACGCTGCAGGACGTGACGGTCCCCGTCGAGAACCTGTCCGGCGGGCAGCGCCAGGCGGTCGCCGTCGCGCGTGCCGCGGCCTTCGGCTCGAAGGTGGTGGTCCTCGACGAGCCGACGGCGGCGCTGGGCGTCCGTGAGTCGGGTCAGGTGCTCGAGCTGGTGCGCACCCTGCGCGACAAGGGCGTCCCGGTGATCATCATCAGCCACAACATGCCGCATGTCTTCGACATCGCCGACCGCATCCACATCCAGCGGCTCGGCAGGCGCGCGGCGACGATCACGCCGCAGTCGCACACCATGACCGAGGCGGTGGCGATCATGACGGGCGCAGCGGAGGGCTGACGAGGTCCTGTCCGGCCACGGCCCCGGGGTGGTGTCCGCGGTGCGGACG